>NZ_JBOFBG010000039.1:0-68955 GCF_051594305.1 Paenibacillus sp. IHBB 3054
CCCTCCAGCGCCGATGGTACTTGGACCGAAGGGTCCTGGGAGAGTAGGACGCCGCCAAGCACAGAGACCACTGTTGATTTAATCAGCAGTGGTCTTTTGTTTATGCTACGCTTCGCTAATACTAGGAATGGAAAGAACTCAAGGGGAGACTATTAATGATCATATGGATTAATGGGGCGTTTGGATCGGGAAAGACGGAAACGGCTTATGCACTAAACCGCAGAATACCACAATCTTTTGTGTTCGATCCGGAGAATGCAGGATATTACATCCGAGAGAGCATTCCGCACGAGATTTCCCAAGGTGATTTTCAGGATCATCCTCTTTGGCGCGAAATAAACTATTCTATGCTAAAATACATAGAATCTCAGTACAGTGGAACTATTATTGTGCCTATGACCGTTACGGATTCCGGCTACTTTATGGAGATTGTTGGAAGATTAAGGCAAGAAGGTGTGGAGGTTCATCATTTCACCTTATGTGCTTCCCAGGAGACGCTGCTTAGAAGATTGAATAGCCGGGGTGACTCCAATAACTCTTGGCCCGCCCAACAGATTGAGCGATGTCTCAAGGGCCTTGCACAGGAGATATTTCAATGCCACCTGAATAATGACCAGTTGACAGTTGAAGAAGTAGTAGAGGCTATAGCGTTACAACTGGGTATCACCCTGTTACCTGCATAACTTCAGCTCTAATTATTGCAGATTAGCTAGCTTAAGATCTTACTGAAAGAAATAAATTATAAAATCCTTATAAACTATTGCTATATAGGCTTATAATTGATATAATACTTTTTGTTGTCACAAAAGACAACTTTATTGTGGCCCGTTGGTCAAGGGGTTAAGACACCTCCCTTTCACGGAGGTAACATGGGTTCGAATCCCATACGGGTCATCAACTTTTTATTGAATTCCGCTGATAAAGATTGCTTTTATCAGAAGAATGTGTTAAGATCATTAAGTTGCTTCTTTCATTGGAGGCTTAGCTCAGCTGGGAGAGCATCTGCCTTACAAGCAGAGGGTCGGGGGTTCGAACCCCTCAGCCTCCACCAGAGGATTCCCTAAATAGCGGAATGTTTTGCTTCTGGAAAGATCAAAGAAATAAACACTTTTTACTGACGCGGGGTGGAGCAGCCCGGTAGCTCGTCGGGCTCATAACCCGAAGGCCGCAGGTTCAAATCCTGCCCCCGCAATTATTTGGAACCGTGGTGTAGTTGGCCTAACATGCCTGCCTGTCACGCAGGAGATCGCGGGTTCGAATCCCGTCGGTTCCGCCATTTATGGCACCGGGTTAGAATCTCAGCAATATCATACATACTGTGTGCGGACGTGGCTCAGCGGTAGAGCATCGCCTTGCCAAGGCGAGGGTCGCGGGTTCGATTCCCGTCGTCCGCTCCATAATATGCGCCCTTAGCTCAGCTGGATAGAGCGTTTGACTACGAATCAAAAGGCCGGGAGTTCGAATCTCTCAGGGCGCGCCATTTTTACTCTAATAATTAAATATACGCCGGCGTGGCGGAATGGCAGACGCGCTCGACTCAAAATCGAGTGGGAAACCGTGGAGGTTCGAGTCCTCTCGCCGGTATTAGCTAAAAAGGTTATGAAATTGTATTTATACAATTTCATAACCTTTTTTTATATTTAAATGGTCTGACTCCATGTTTTTGCAAAGGAACTTTTGACGATGTTTGCAATTGTTAAATAATCACTATGACCGAGCCATTCCTGGACATCCTTCATGCAGACCCCATTGCATTCACATTGAGATAGTCCAGGTAGTCCTTACAGTAAGAAGCCTTGCAGAAGTGTCATCTTATCCTATTATTGTTTAAGGCGCAGCAGCAGTTCGTAGAAAGCGTCCGCTGGCTTGCTTTATCCTTTGATCGATCCTTCTCAATCGTGATTAGCTTTCGATTAAGCTACCTTTCACAAATTCCACGAGATTGTTAACCAACAAAGAGATGCGCAAACGGGGTTGGGATAACAAAGAGATGCTTTCAATACAGGGAAGCAAACGGATATTTGTCTGCAGCGCGCCAATGTGGCCGCAAAATAAACCGGTAAGACCGTATGAATTGCGCGCCATGAGCACAAATGTTGAAATTCAAGTTAAAGAGCCAAGCCGCCGATGAGGTGCTTGGCTTTTTGTGCAAATATAAGAAATTATATGCTTCACGCTATAAATTATCCTTCTATTTCTCGCTGAAACGGATACCGTTCTTTTGAGGACGGCGAAGCAATTTCCACTTGGCTTGGCAGGGCAACCGGAATAATCACCGGCGCATCCGCAGTCCTGCGGGTGCACCGGTGATTGACTGGAAAGCAGGAAGATGATAATGAGCAGCGTCGGCTTTTATCCCATTTCTGTCTGTGAATAATTCAGCTTGTATTCCTTGGGACTCATCCCTGTGTACTTGGAGAACACATGGGTGAAATAAGCAGGTGTCTCAATACCGACTGCTTCCGCGACTTCAAATACTTTACTCGCCGGATTCCTGAGTAATTTCTTGGCCATTTCAATCCGGTACTTGTTAATCGCGTCGATGATGGACTCACCGGTTACTTTCTTGTAAAGGCGGCTGAGGTAGCTGCTGTTGATATGGATATGGTCCGCAATAATCTGCAGATTCAGGTTCTGGTTGTAATTCTCTCTTATAAATTTCTGGCATTCTATAACAATGTAATTGGGCTGCTTGTCATTAAATGCCACTGCCCTCGAGCAGCTTCGAATCAAGCGCTTTAAGGTGTCTGCCAACAGCTGAATGCTCTTGCTCTCCTGGATTTGCTTATAAACCATGGATTGGCTTTCATACAACTCCGGTGCGAAGGGGTGGCTGGCGCTCAGCAAACGGAAACAGTATGAACCGATAAGCAGACAAGCCACCTTTACATTCTCAATCGGCTCTTTGATACTCCTGTAGCTCTCAAGTAACTGATCCAGTTGATTAATTGCCAGATCGCTTTGTCCTTGTTGCAGATATTCAACAATTTGCTCTGCGGCATGATGGGGAGGAGCTCCGGGAGTGAGTGACTGGTTAGTATGAGGCATATAAACAGCCACATAATTATCGCTATAAAAGCTGCCTTGCAGCGCTTCTCTTGCCTCACGGTAAGCTTTTGACAGCGTCAGCACATCCCGGTGTATCAAACTGATGCCGATATTGAGATGGAATCGTCTAAAGTTCTCTGCCATGGCGAGAACTTCATTGCAAATCGTGAGCAAGGCTTGTGTGGAGACTGCTGAGTTGCCGCCGCCCATAGAGACAATAGCCAGCAAGGAGTTTTTTTTCATTGGCATTATATAAGAGGGCCGTTTCTCGAAGGCTAGCACAAGGAATTGGCGAATGGAGGCCAAGAACCGGTGATATTCATTCGTTGGGGGGGAGCTGAGCGTATCCTTAACCTCCAGATGGACCCCGAAATAGTTCTCCAATTGCAAACCAAGCTCTCTTGAGCGGCTGAATAAACTCGCTTCATCGCTGATCAAGCCTTCAACGGCCTCCTTCAGAAATTTCTCACTGATTTCGGAAAGATTGTCGTTGATCTTGCTCTCCAGCTGTCTCAATTTCTGCTTCTGCTCTTTCTCCTTTTCTAGCAGCCGCGTTGCTTTTTCAATCGCCCCGGGAATCTTCTCTGTGGGATTGGACTTGACCACAAAATCTACTACTTCATACTGAATGGCAGTTTGGGCATAGGAGAAGTCAGCGAAGGCTGTAAGGAGGATGACCTTGATCTGCGGAAAGTTCCGGTGTACATGGTCCGATAAAGCAAGACCGTCCATCCCCGGCATGCGGATATCGGTTACAATAATATCGATATCATAATGGCTGAGCATCTCCACGGCTTCCATCCCATTGGAGGCTTCACAAATTACCTCACATTGGAGAGCCCCCCAATCAATAAAACACTTCAGCCCTTTTTTGATAACAGGCTCATCATCAACGATCATTACGTTATACATGCGATAGTTCCCCCTGATCTACTGGTATGTGAAGGGTAACTTTGGCTCCCGACCCAAATTCGCTCTCGACATCAACTCCATAAGGCTCGCCGTAGACCAGCTTGACCCGTTTATGCGTGTTGATCAGGCCAATATTGTTGTGGCCTTGTTTGCGCATGGTCATGCTTTCGAAATTACTCCAATTCCGGGGGACATGCTCAAATCCATTGCCATTGTCCGTAATCTCAAAATAGATCGAATCGTTTCTGCGGTAAATGTGGATGTGGATGATTCCTTTGCCCAGCTTTTTTTCCACACCGTGAACAACGGCATTTTCCACCAAGGGTTCGACACTGAGCTTGGGAAGCAACAGATCCAGTATGGCCTCGTCCTCAATATGGATCGTATACTCAATTTTATCCTCAAACCTTTCTTTCTGCAGATAAAGATAAAATTTGATATAATCCAGTTCCTGACGAATCGGGACCTTGGCCAGACTATTGGAATAAATACCTGCCTGCAGCAGCTCCGTAAGGGATGTCACCATTTTGTAAACGGTCTCATCTTTAGACAATTTTGCTTTGTAGCCAATGGTAATCAACGTATTGAACAGGAAATGGGGATTCATCTGGGCTTGCAAAAATTTGATCTCCGACTCTTTGATCAGCAGGTGCTTCTCATAAACTTCCTTGATGAGATAATTGATTTCTTCCGTCATTCTGTTGAAGGTGGTACTCAACTGATTGAGCTCCACATCTTTGTAGGCCGGCATCCTTGTGTTGTAATCACCTTTCTTTACCTTACGGATACTCCGCAGCAGATCACGGATGACTCGGGTAAAGCGAAGAGATAACAGGACGCCTGCTGCGAGGGATATGAAAGCAATCAGAGCGATAATCCAAATGTAATTACGCATGCTCTCGGACAATTTGGAGAGTACTTGCTTCTTAGGGATGCCTGCAATGAAGGTAAGCCCGGTTGTGCCGATGCTGCGGGAAACGGCCAGGTAGCTTTCCTGGTTGATCTTGACTTCACTTACTTCGGCATTGTCTTTCAGCGCATAGACAGCGGGAGAAACGATAGAACCCAACTCTTGCTTATCGGCACTGGAATAGATGGCCCCCTGGTTATCAATAATGTAAGCCATAGCACCCGGGAAGGCGAGCAGCCCGGAATATTTTTCTGCTAAATCCGCCTCATTCGTGCCAAAAATCAGCACAAGGCGCTGCTGGGGAAGGTTGATATTGGATACAATTCGTGTGAAATAGATGGTTCGGTCCTCGAGGTTTGGAGTGATAATTTCCTTGCCCCGAACGATGCCATTAACCGAATGATAGACAGCGAGATTGTTCTTGTTAATTTGTTCAATGTTGGGTTGTGACTTTAGAACGGATATATAATTGTCCGCATCAAAAAAAACATAAGCCGTTGACAGCAGGCTGATATTCCAAGCGTTGTTGAACATAAGGCTGTATCTCAGGTCTTCTTCCATTTCACTTTTATTGATAAATATTTTGTAGTAGTCGTCTCCCGGAGACACATCCTCGATTGACCAGGTTCGTACCGTTTTATTGGCGAGGAAATGCAGAGAGGTATTATCAATAATCTGAAAAGATTTCTCGATATTGTCGTTGGTCTGGCGGATCAGAAGAGACAGATTATCATTGGCATTCCTCGTCAGAATCCCGGAGATGTTCCAATAGAAATAGCAGCCGGCGAACGTCATCGGCAAAAGAATAAGAAGAAAGATTATAATCACAATTTTATTCCTTACCGGAATGCGGGAGATAACTCCAAAAATTGGGCGAAGGCTGAGTCGTCGCATGATCTGTTCATTGGACATGCTATCTGCTCCTTGGATTGATGATACTATAGTAAAGCTATTATATAATCTTTTTTTTGTGGCGAATAGCCGAACAGAACGAAATACAGCCATTTCCGGCCATGTGGTAAAGAAAACAACAAAGAGTTAAAGAAATCTGAAAGCCCTTTCAGTTGTCCTGCTGCCTTTCCATATTTGCTCAAGATATTATAAAAGATAATACCGAAAAACCAATTCATTCGCATTTTTCTTTGTTCTACAATGAGAGCTGTAACAAACCGCAATTGGCCGCAGAGTTACTACCCTGCATCAAGCCATCATTATTAAAGGGGGATTTGATTTGAGAAAGCCATTGTACAAAGCGAGCTGTACCTTAGCAAGCACTCTAATTCTGGCCATGTCCATTTCGGCATGCGGATCACAGAATTCATCAGAGAACAGCGGGGCGCCCGCAACTGCTGCATCATCCGCCTCGGGTCAGTCAAGCACCGCTCCTACTGCCAAGGCGCCGGTGAAAATTTCTTATCTTACCTTCCGGGTGGGCACTCATGCATCAGCCAAGCTGGAGGAGGAACAGATCAAGCAGTTTAATGCCAAGTATGGTGATGAAGTGGAAGTTGTGGTTGAAGAAATCCCAAGTGATTCCGCGTATGAGGACAAACTGAAGATTCTGGCAGCCTCCGGGGATGTTCCGGATGTCGTCATGGGCAAGAACGGAATTAATGACATTTTGATCAAGGGTAATCTTGCAACCCCTTTCAATGACTATTTGGATAAGGACCCGGAATGGAAGGCAGCGATCGGCGAAGCGGCGCTTGCTGCCAATACCCGGGATGGAAAGGTCTGGTCGATCAGTGATCAGAAGCAGAACATCGGTTATTTCTACAACAAGGAAATGTTTGAGCAGGCAGGGATCAAGCCGGCGCAGACTTGGGATGAATTTATGAGCAACAACGAAAAGCTCAAGGCAGCAGGCTTTGTTCCGCTCGCGTTGATGACCGGGGAGAATGCCTGGACGACCAACCTGATTCTCGCTGCCATCGTCGGCACAAACGGGGATAATGGCAATTCGTTCATGAACACACTGCACCCCTCCAACTTTAATACGCCAGAAATGATTCAAGCACTCAACTTGATGAAGACGATACTGGAGAAGTATACAACCAAGGATGCGCTTGGTGCCGGATACGCCAATGCAGCGAACACCTTCTGCCAGAACAAGGCGGCTATGATTGCCAATGGGCCTTGGATGATCGGTGACTTTAGCGATCCGACCAAATCCAGTGAAGGGTTCGATAAAAAGGTGGGTGTCGCAGCATTTCCGAACAACAGCTTGATCTCGACATATGAGGTTGGCTATATGATCGGAGCCAAAACACCGGAAACACGCGCCGCCGCCGAGAAATTCATCCGTTTCAAGACGGGGTTGGAGGGACAGACCATCGCGCTTGAATATGGCAATGTGATGCCGGTATCCAATGAAATTCAGCCTTCGGATACGCTTAAGCAGAAATATCCGATTTTTGTTGAAGCCATAGCTGTAGCCCAAAAGACACAGGTTCATTATGGATCGTTTGACTCCATCGTCTATCCCAACATAACCGACGCCTGGAAGAACCTCTATCCGAAGCTGGTATTCGGCCGATCGACGGCAGAGGAGATTACCAAGGATCTGACGGATCTTGCAGCCAAAAGTAAATAAACAGCAAGCTGACGATTGAGAGTACGAATTGTCCGATTGGGGAGGACCATATGGATGGTTAGGAAAAATAGAGGGTACATCACACTTTTCTTGTTGCCGACTGTTGCACTGTTTATTATTGTCTATGCCGTATCGCTTGTCATTCTGTTCGGTACATCCTTTACAGAATGGTCGGCCGGACGAAAACCGGTTTTTATCGGTCTCGTCAACTATATCCAACTGTTTACTGACGATTCTGATTTTCGTCAGAGCTTTCTAAATACGGTTGTCTGGGTTTTGCTCCAGTCCACGATCCACGTCGCCATCGGTACGGTATTCGCGATTATTCTAAGTATGAAAGAATTCTATTGGAAGTTTGCGCGAACGGTTTACATGTTTCCCAACATCATCTCAGGCGCAGCCGTTGGTATGCTGTTCTTATGCATGCTCAATCCTGATTTCGGTGCAGTGAACAGCATTGTCCGCTTGTTTGGTAATGCGGATTACGCTCAGAACTGGTTCATGGATTACGCAACCGCCTTCTTCTCTGTCACAATGACCTGGTTGCCCTATGCGGCTGTCGTTACCATTCTGATTCTGGCCGAGATTGCAGCAATTCCGGAAAGCCTGTTTGAATCGGCGCGTATCGACGGGGCCAGTGAGTTGAAAATCAATCTGTATATCATCCTTCCTATGCTGCGTAATATTATTGGCACCTGCGTGATTCTAGCCGGAACAAGTATGCTGCAGAAGATGGATATTATTATGATGACGACAGGTGGCGGACCCGGCAATGAAACAATGAATCTGCCCATTTATATTTACAAGACCGCACTCATGGACAATAACTTTGGTTATTCCAATTCGGTGGGCGTCTTCCTAATCGGCTTTGGCTTGATTTTTGTCCTGCTTTGCCGAAATCTGTTCAGAATAGGCAGCTCCCATAACTGAATGGAGCGACTGGGGTGAGAATGTTGAAAAAAGGTTTGGTTGTGCTCAAGTATGGGTTTGTGCTCCTGCTTGTACTGTTGTCGCTTGGTCCGTTCCTGTGGGTGCTGATGGCTTCATTCAAGACAAATGCCGAGATTTTGACCAATTCGCTCGGCTGGCCAAGCAGCTTCCGCTTTTCCAATTACTCCATGGCCTTCAAAATTGCGCCGATTTCCCGGTTTTACATCAACAGTGTGATCGTTGGTATCTTCGGGACATTATTGAATTTGCTTCTTCTCGGAATGGCAGCCTATGTCCTGGCACGCTTTCAATTCCGCTGCAAGAAGCTGCTGATGGGAGCGTTCTCCCTTTCTCTGCTGATTCCGGGTGCTGCCATGCTGCAGCCGCTATATTTGACGGTTAACACGTTGGGGCTTTACGACAAGCTGATTGGACTTATTATCGTTTATGCCGGCTTTGGTTTGCCGGTCTCGCTCTATATTCTATCAAGCTATTTCCTGACTATTCCCAAGGAAATGGAGGAATCGGCTTATCTGGACGGTGCCAGCTTTATCAAGACGTTCTTCAAAATTATTTTGCCCATATCGAAGCCGGGCTTCGGCACGGCGGGTGTGATGCAGTTTCTGCTCTGCTGGAATGAATTTCAATTCGCTATAATTCTGACGACGGGCAATCAAAGCCGTACACTGCCGCTTGCGCTCTACTATTTTAAAAGCCAATTTGCCAGTGATTACGGAGTCATGTTTGCTGCTACGATAATCGTTATCATACCAAGTATCCTGGTTTATATCGTGTTGCAGAAGCAAGTTGTATCCGGACTTGCCGCGGGAGCGGTCAAGGGATGATGAACCGGATGATGACAAAAGAGAAAACACCAGAGAAATTGAGGGGTTGCAGATGAACGAGGAAACCCTGTGGTGCCTGAAAGAAAACGGGTATCACGCCGAACTGCACAAGCATTATGAAGGACTCTTTACCCAAGGAAATGGCTATATGCATGTCCGCGGAAGCTTTGAGGAGGGGTGCAGTGATGCGCCCCAGGATGAGGACTACCTGCGCTTTCCCGATAACGTAACGCTTGAGAAGCCGCGGCATCCCAAATCTAAGCAGGGAACCTATATCCCGGGTATTGTCGGCCGGCATCCGCTGCTGAAGGAGGAAATTGTCAATCTCCCTTATTATTTGGGGCTTGAATTTCTGTCTGACGGTGAGAGTCTGGATATGGATCGGTGCCGGATCAGCGGCTACAGGCGCTGGCTGGATTTGCGTAATGGAAGCCTTCATCGTTCATTTGTATGGGAAACGGCAGAGGGCATGCAGCTTCACTATACATTTAACCGGTATATCAGCATAGTGGATACCCATCTTTGTATCCAGCGGGTACAGATTGAGGTGTTGTCAGGTGAAGGAAGGCTGGAGGTGAAGGCCACCCTCCGGGCGGATGTGCGCACCAATGGAATGAATCATTTTGCCCGGATTGTTCCCTGGGCGGAATCAAAGGGGAGCCTGTCACTCGATACCTTAACGGAGGAGGGCAATCAAATCTTCATGCTGTCTGCGCTGGAAGTCTCTGAAGCGATGACCTGGCATACTGAAAACACCCAGACGCTGGCTGCGCTACGTGGTGATTGCAGGCTGCAGACCGGGGACCGGTTGACTGTCAGCAAGCTGACTTCGGTGACGACGGATCGGGACATGGAGGAGGGAACGGCCCGCGACAGGGCGCTTACTCATCTTGGCCACGCCCGCGATTTGGGCTGGGAACAGCTTTATAACCGGCATGCTGCCAAGTGGAAGAGCAAATGGCAGGATGCTGATATCCGCATCAAGGGTGATGATATGGCACAAGTAAGCGTCCGCGCTTCTCTCTATCATCTGATCCGCTCCAATGCGGAACAGGATGCACGGGTGGCAATCTGTGCCAAGGGTTATGCCGGGGAGGCCTATTTCGGCAGGTATTTCTGGGATACGGAGATCAACCTGCTGCCCTTCTTCCTGCACACCAACCCGCAGGCCGCCGGCAATCTGCTTCTTTTCCGCTACAATACGCTCGAGGGGGCCAGGCGCAACGCGCGGAATTATGGATACCGGGGAGCGCGATATGCCTGGGAGTCCTCGTTAAGCGGCGAAGAGCAATGTGCCAACTGGCAGTACGCTGATCATGAAATTCATATAACGGCGGATGTAGTTTATGCCCTGTACCACTACGTGAATGCTACAGGAGATGATGAATTTCTGGAGCGCTACGGAATTGATATTCTGGTTGAGACGGCCCGCTATTGGTCGGATCGGGTGGATTGGAACCGGGAGGGGTATGGCGAGCTGCTCGGCGTTATGGGGCCGGATGAATATTTGCCATTCACCCGTAACAATGCCTTTACCAATCGCATGGTCAAATTCAGTCTGGAGCAGACCGTTGCTTGTCTGGACAGCCTGCAAAGAAATAAGCCGGATAGCTATGCGTCTGCGGTAGAGCGACTGGGCATTTCTCCGGATGAACGGGAGCTCTTCCGGCACACGGCGGAGAAGCTGAGGCTGCCTTACGACAGCAGGATGGAAATTGTGCCGCAATCCGACGATTTCGCCCACTATGCAGATGTGGAATTTGAAAGTCTCTGGACAGACCGGTCCAGGCCATTTGGCCATTTCATTTCCCAAGAGCGCAATTATCGCTCCAAGGCGTTAAAGCAGGCGGATGTTCTGGAATTAATGCTGCTGTTTCCACAGGAATTCTCCCAGGAGCAGATGAAAGCGTCCTATGCGTATTATGAGCCGATCACGACCCATGATTCCTCCTTGTCAGCGGCGGTTCACGGCATTGTGGCATCCTGGCTGAATCAAAAGGAAGAAGCGGGAGATTTTCTGCGGCGGGTGATGGCTATCGATCTCTCCTTGGAGAAAAAGGGTGCTGCTGAAGGGATTCACATCGCCAATTGCGGGGGCCTGTGGCAGCTCATCGTTTACGGATTTGCCGGTTTGACGAGTGCGATGTGGAGCGAGACCCTTCACCTGCAACCCCGGCTGCCTGAGGGCTGGGAGGAGCTGAGCTTCCAGATCGTTTGGCGAGGGGAGCGCTACCGGGTAACGGTTAATCCAGGTGCTTATGAAGTGCACAAGCTGGACGGGAGGGAGAAAGCTATTGCGAGCAAAACCATTTGAGGCAGCCATCTTTGATTTGGACGGCGTCATTGTTGATACCGCAAAATTTCACTACAAAGCCTGGAAGCGTCTTGCCGGGGAGTTAGGGTTCGCTTTCAGCGAAAGAGAGAATGAGCAGCTGAAGGGCGTCAGCCGCATGGAGTCGCTTGATCTTCTGCTTCGGGCCGGAAGGATCACGGATGTGACGCCGGAACGGAGGGAGGCGTGGGCTTCCCGGAAAAATGAGTGGTACAAGGAGTTCCTTGCAACGCTTACGCCCGCTGATGTATTGCCCGGTGTCCGCAACTTTCTTGGCCTTTTGCGCTCATGCGGAATCAAAACAGGGATTGCATCGGCCAGCAAAAACGCTCCTTTAATTATGAACAAAGTGAACATCGGGCCGCTGTTTGACGTGGTGGTGGACGGGAACAGCATTGTCAGGGCGAAGCCAGACCCGGAGGTGTTCCTGCAAGCAGCGAGGCTGCTCGGTGTGGCGCCGGGCGCATGTTTTGTATTTGAAGATGCGGCAGCCGGTGTGGAGGGGGCGATCCGAGCCGGCATGCGCGTTGTCGGCATTGGAGCTGAGCAACTGCTTGCCCGCTCCCATCTTAACATCACTAGCTTTGAGCAGCTTGAGCCCGTTTTTCTGATGAGCCATATCGGCGTAGCCAATCACACCGGGTTGGGAGACGGCCTGAATGAATAATAAGCGAACTACCTTATTGACGCTGATGCAAATGCGGCCGGATATTCCGTATGCGCTGCCAGGTGGCGGTTTTGTCACTCTGACGCTTTTTACAGATCGCTTGGGCTCACAGCTGCATCTGTTGACCGCATCCAATGGCAGGCTTGTCTTTACCGTGATTCTGGAGCGGGGTATGGACATGGGGGAAGTCTGGCTGGACTCTGAGAAGATCAGCTGGAAGCGTGATGAGCGATATCTGCTGCATCCGGAACACGTGGACCTGTCTGACAATGAGCATTCAGGCTGGGATTCGGGCTTCTATGCGGCAGTGGCTGCCATCGGTCCTGAAATCTTCGGCACACCCGATGAGGTAAGAACCGTCCATGGGACGGGGTCTTATTCCCCGGCGTTACTGGAATCGATACGACTAGTCTGGGATGAACGGCAGATTTGCTTGGAGGGCAACGTTCCAGTGAGAGGGTATGGAACGTTGCCTGTTTATGAAAAAACAATCCGGATAGTAACGAATTACGGGGCAGCTGCGCTGTTCCGGGAGGATACGGTGCGGAATTTAACGGATACACCCCAACCTGTAGACGATGGTTACCATATCCAGCTGGCGGGGACTTTTATGTCGGGCGGCGGAAGTTATGTTCTGCCGGTTTCGTCAAAAAAACTGCTTCTCCGGGACTCTGCCCCTCCAGAGGAAGATCCGTTTGCCGTTTACGATTCCGAAACCAGGCTGGACCCGATCCGCTGTTATCAATACGTTCCTGAGCCAGTGGAGGGGCTGTCCGATCTGCCGCAGGTCCGCGATTACTGCGCTGCCACAGGCGATGGCCAGGAGCTGACGGCTGAGATGCTGGTGAATGCAGGAAAAGATGCCGCAACCTATGTGATTCGTTCCCTGCAATGTTATCCCCGTTCACTGGTAGCCAAACGGGCGATCGTGGACTGCATGTATGCTCTGGAGCCCTGTAAGACCAGACCCAATTCTATAAAGCAAAAAACGATAGACGGCGAAATTGTCTATATCGGACCCCGTGGACAGTGTACCGGCTGGATCATCTTGGGGGCGACACGTGATCCGCAGGAAATTACAGCCCTTACGCACTTGATCCGAAGTGCTGCGAAGTGAGACAAAACAAAAACACCTTCAAGAGGATGGAACCTATCGTAAGATAGGAGATAACCTTGGAGGTGTTTTCACGTTCGGATTTAAGCGAAAAAATAACCAGTCACCGGTGGACTTCCGGTGACTGGTTGCTTAACCCCTGCAAGGTGTTTTCTTTAATTAGCCCCAGGGCTTTCCTCAAAGATGGCCTTAACAGTCACCGCCTCATCGGGCATGGTAAAGGTGTTTCCGGCAATGTTTAACCCTATTGGACGGATAACCTTCCATTCCTTGAAGATATAGCCCGCTTCAGGTATGGCTGTTAGCGTAACTTCTGTATCCTTTGCCGCAGAAGCTACATTGGCGCTTGCTGTGCCGCGACCCTCGGTTTCGACTGTGATGCTGTGACTGACCGGTGGAGAGCTGTCAACAATGTTGACGGTGAACTTGACCGGATTCCCTGTATCAAAGGAGATTGTAAATTCCGCCTTATTACTGTTTGCAAGTCCAAGTGCAGCCAGATATCCGCTCTTGATGGTCAAGGTGTTTCCTGTGACGACGTAGCCATCCGGTATTACCGGATTTCCGTTGTATACTACTTCCGTTACAGAACTTGCTTTATTCCATGTGATAATGGTGCTTGCATCACCGGGTGCATGGAGATCGTAGTTTACACTTTCAGGATTGATTTCCGCATCGTCTGCCGTAACCTTGCTAACCTCGGTCACTGCGCTGAATTCACTGTAGCTGAGGTTACGAATTTCAATTCTCATGCGTTGATTATCTTTAGCCTGGTCATCAGCTAACCTTACAGTTGCACCGTCATTATTGGATGCTCCTTCTACAGTGATTATTTTTCTATTACTTTTGTTCATTATTTTATAGTAGTCACCGTCTTTTTCCAATTTCCACTGTTGAGTATCAGGTATTGAGTCTCCGGAAGCTTTTATATTTTGACAGATTTGCTGTATGGCTGAACCCGAAAGAATGTCGATTACATGACCGCTTTGAACAGACTGTATTTGGTAATATCCTGTGCCGAGATCCAAGAATCTCCACAATTGATTATTGCCATCACCATTTGCCCATTGGTTAATCACAGCTTTCGGATCACTTGAAACTTTGTCAACATCCAATGCCTTTCCGCTGTGCTTGGGTTGGATTTTAACCATCTTTTCAGGAATTATTTTCTTAGCACTCGAACTCATATATCCGCCGCTGAATTTATCAATTGTGAGACTGTCGATATTAAATTTTCCGGTATCACCTGCTTTACGTATGAATTTAATTACATTTTTTCCGGCTTTTAGGTTTACTGACTCTGTTGCATCCGTCCAGGTATCCCAGTTCACTGTCGGAGGTAATGAAACTTGTTTTATTCTCTCTTCGTTAACATACATGGTCATTGTTATATTTGACTTCTGCGCGCCAGAATATCTCAATGTTGAAGTATATGAAGCTGTATTTGGTACGTTTACTTCATATTTGATTGAATCTCCTTCTTGCTCAAAGCCGGCTACAAATCCGTTGCCTTCATACCATAAATGATCCTTAGCAATCTTTAAGCTCCCTTCTCTGGTTGCTTCCTCTGCCTGATATCTCCAGGGAGTACGTTTGTTAAGATGGATACTGTCCATATTTATAATGCCTGAATTATCCGTTTCAGATTTATAAGTGATGGTGTTTTTTCCCTCTTTCAGGCTTAAAGTCTCAAGCTTTTCTCTCCAGACAGTAAGTCCTCCAGTAGCCGGGAAGGTTATATTTTTAACATATTTGCCGTTCAAATACAGACCTAAGGTTTTACCTGCAGTTTCTTTTGCATATCTCAGCTTTACATCATAGGACGCTGCATTCTCAACATTAATAGAAAACTCCACCGATGAGTTAGCTTTTGATAGCCCGGTTACATAACCGATCCCCATATTGCCATCTTTTGCGTAAACTACTTTAGCATCTGTTGATCCCGTAGTTTTTGCATTTTCTGCTCCATAATGCCAGGTAGTTGCTTCGGTAACGGTTATATAATCAAGATTTACATTACCGGTGTCGCCCTGGTCATATTTATACATGATGGTATTTTCCCCTTCATTGAGGAAAACATTGTCATAACGATCAGCCCAGTTGTCCCAGTTTTTTAAACTAAAGAAATCTACCTGTTTGATTTTTTGGCCATTTACATACATACTCATGGTTCTGTCATCATTAAACCCTAAGCTGTAGCCCAGCTTAACCGAATAGTTGCCTGCATTAGCGGCATTTACCTTAAAGGTGACCGCAGAATTTGAAATCCATAGTCCGCCGGCAAAACCGGTTCCGCTATATCCCGGATGGTTTTTATCTACCTTTGCATTTCCGGACAATTCGGCACTTTCTGCTTCGTACAATGTGCTTCTTTTTATAATCATGGCATCCAGAGCCAACGTGCTCTTGCCGAAAAGACGGATCTTGTTGCTTCCGGCGTTAAGCTTAATGTTATAAGCTGATTTAAGATCGAAGTTGGCATCAAAGCCTGCATTGGATGTAAATGAAATTGTTCGGGAAGCCTCTTGGTTGACGCCCAATTTCATGTTAACAGTATCCGCCGTATTATTATTGTATCTGAAATCCAGTGAGTAGGTTCCTGTAGCGTTCGTGTTTACAGTAAACTCTACATAGTCATTGTCGCTGCTGTTATTGAATTTTTCATATACGCTGCTCGAAGCATAAGCACTTTTTCCAACTACTTTTGAAACTCCTGACAACCTTGCATCCTCAGCTTCATAAATTTCGCTTTTTTCCTCTCCTGAGGGTCTGCCCAGAATGGTGCCGGGATTTGAAGGAATTCCGGGATTTATGAAATCATTATCATTCCAATTTATACGTTGAGCTCTTATTCCTCTGTTTCCGCCGCCTTGTCCATGGGTCGGTATGCCATGGTACATGATCCAATCCTCTGTACCGTCCTCAGACTTAAGGAACAAAGGCGATCCCGGTCCATAAGAACTGTTTTCATCCGATCGTTTCATGACAGGTTCAGGATGTTTCTTCCAGGATTCGGCTTTCATAACATCAGATGTTGCATCAGCTACGGATACCCCGACAGAATAGTTATCATTCATAAAGCTGCTTGCGGAATAGGCGAAATAGATCTTGCCGTTTCGTTCAACTACTGCAGCACCCTCATTTATACTGTCGTGATGCTTTTCCCAGTCATATTGCGGCATTGCCACTGTAGCTTCTTCGCCTTCCAATGTCCACGGGTTCTTCATTTTGACAATCGTTGGACTCTCGTCAAATTTGGTTTTTGCAGGATCATTAGGGTCAGGGAAATAGTAGTATTTTGTATAGGTGAAGTAGCTTTCCCCTTTAATGGATACAACGCCGCATGCCAACCCATAGCCTTGCGTATTCAGAAGTCCCTTCTTTGTGGTAATCTGACCATCGCTGTCTGCATTAGCGGATTCTCCCTTGAGCTCCCAGGTTCCTTCAAAAGGATCGGGAGAGGAGTTCTCCAGGACGTAGGAACTTGGATGTCCGTATCCAAAGCTTTTCTCTGGACCTGAAGAGAAATAAATATACCATTTTCCTTCCAGTCTATATATATATGGACCCCACACAAACCCGAAATTACTCGGTTTCTTCCAAACGATTTTGCTTTTTGCAGTGGATACGCCGAGAATGGTTTCATGTCTTTTTAATGTGATATTATTATCGCCAGAAAAAGCTGAATAGTAATAACCGTCCGCAGCCTTGGCAATTGTAGGATCAGCACCGCCCATAAGCGGGTTTACATAATTAGAAGTTACATCTGCATTAGAGATGCCTGACAGCAATAATGAAAGTATTATCGCAAAGGATAACATAATTAAACTTTTTTTCTTCATAGTAATCTCCTTCTCTAATTAATTTTTAATAAGAACGAAGGATAGCTTTCATGCGATCACGGTGCCAGATTTTAAAACGGTATGTTCACTTTACACCCCCCTTAAAGATACGGATCACCGATTGTAACCGCTTGCACGTTTTTTCTGTAGCACTACGCATTCATTATAAAATAAAAGCGGAACTGTTTTTCGGCATCATGTTTTGCGATATTTTGAGGGATTATATTTGCAGGAGAAGAGTCGTGAATAGAAACTCGATTTTCTTGCTTTTTTTTTAGCTTTCTTATGCTATTTTTACTTTATGCCTGATACGCGAAATCTACCGGTTCAGGCTTTTACATCGTCCCACAGTGAGGAGAATGGGCATACCCCACTCCTTTCTTTTTGGGCAGGATTATAATCAATCTATAAATAACTCAAAATAAGGGGGGATGAGAACGTTTACCTTTTGCTTGGGGATTACCCTGACAGTTGGCATGACCGCCTGCAGCAGTGGAAAGGCGAAGAATGTGGCTGCCAATGGAACATCGTTCGACTCGGTGTGGAAGAAGTTAGTTATCAAATATTGGACCGATGGCCGTCATGAGCAGGAATATATCAAAGAGCTGACCAAGGGAAAATAGGATTTAGGACAACATCTGTGGATGTACATTTTGATGATGTTTTAGAGCTTGTCTTCAAACTGGAAGAGCTCTGGGGAAGCAGGGATTTAGTATTGAAAGTAGGGTACCTAAAAGCCTGCGCGGGTTCGTGTACTCGGACTCAGGAGGCGCTATGGAGAGTAAAACCCCTGTTTATTCTCTTTTGCGGACCCAGACGACCTTATCTGCTCTGCATTCTATCTAAAAGCGGCCATCAGGGAGAAATAACTGCGCTGGAGTCCGTTTTCCTACTGTAACAGGCTAAAAGTTCCAAATAAGTGCAACTCGGTCCGTTCATGCTTAGAGCCAGGAATACACTTTCCGGACGCACACACGCCTTCGGAAGAAGAGCGAAGTCTCTGAAACACCGAAACGTAAGCCTCCACCGAAAAAACTACCTAGTGGCGAAATGCCTTTCTCCGCGTGTGATCAGAAAATGCTACTGTACCCATGATTCCTTAGGGCATACAGCAGCAGGTTTTGGCGGGTGAAGCGGTTTGAAGACACGCCCTAGTAAAAGGTAATAAATAAAGCGCCTACGGACATTTCGCGATCGAGTGGGAAACCGGGGAGGTTCGAGTCCTCTCGCCGGTATATCTAATTACAGGCTTATAGAATTGCTATCGGGCGATTTTATAAGCCTGTTTTTATATTTTCATAAGCATGGATTTATCTTACGCCTAGTCAATTCCTTCACACTATGCCTGATTATTATTTTACAATAAGCTGCTTTACTTGCTCTGGAAGCTCTTCTGGCGATATTTCTTCCCAATGTGTTACACCGCGCAGAAAGGTTGCAAACAGCTTCAAACTCGCATTCTTCTGAAGCTGTTTACTGGCAGTGAAGCTTAATTTCTTGGTATTCCCCTGAGCTGTGTATCCGGTAAGTTCATAATTGTATCTGCCATCCTCTCTTTGGCCCACAGCGGCATGGTCTACAATGCTGTAATAGACTTTTTTTCCGGCAGGATGATCCGGTGTCAGTTTTTGAGGATCGATCAGGAAGAAACAGAAGCAGGCTAACACAACAATCACTAAGGCAAGCAATATATACTTTCTTTTCATTACTCAGGATCCCCCCCTTTTCTGTTGCATCAGGATAAAGCCATATCTTTATGCTTCAGCCGATGAATTGACCACGCCGCAAACAACGCAATAAACGTAACATTCATGAAGAAAAAGGAAAGGTTCTCTGCAGGTGTCAAATCCCGCTGGCTCAGCACACTCATACCGATGGTCAACAGGGAGTAGGGGAACAACATACCGATTTTCGCTACATACATGACCAGACCAAGGAAGACTGCACAGAGACTGATTCCGATCGGGGCAGCGAAGCTGCGTATGCGTATGGAAAAACCTAATTGCAAGGCGGCAATAGCCACCGAGGAAAGCCATCCGCGAAAGCCCCAGACGATTGTTTCAGTTGGAAAGGCTCCGGAAATGGAAAACAGCTGACCAGCTGACCAGTACATCACCATGAATAACGTCTGCACTATGAAGATAAGTAAGCTTACGATAATAAGCTTGGCCATAAATACGCTAGAAACAGATACAGGGGAGGCTAGAATCAGATTCCAGTTCCGGTTGTTATGTTCTAGCCTGCATACGAATGCACAACAGATCGCAATGAGTATCGGCAGGAAAAATTCTCCGTAAAATAAACTGACCTGTGTCCACAAGCTGTACCATCCATTTTGCAAGGCTGCTTGATTAAAATAAAAGTTAAAACATCCGATCACCAGACTTATGACGGGCAGGATGGCCAGCACAAGGCTGATGCGGGAATGACGGAGCTTGAACCATTCAGTTGAAACGCTTCTGAGCATCTTGTTACCTCCTTAGATGTCTTGCCTTGAAATGTGAAAATTGCCGCATAAATAAAAGACAAGCGCTATGAATAAAGCTGCAAGCAGCAAGCCAAGGTGCATCGTTCCGCTCAAATACGTTCCGGAAGAGGCGTTATAAACATACATGACCGGGCTCAAATCCATATAGTAGGACCAAATAAAGAAATGGCGAATGGAAGGAGGAAACAGGGTTAGGGTTGTACCGAGAAAACCGCCCAACATACCCAGACTCAAGGCAAAGGCTTGATTCTTTACGGCCAGTGACAACCATTGCTGTATGGAGGTGATTGCCAAATTGGTGAGCAGCGTTCCGGCAATGAATTGCAAAAGCAGAGACACCGGCAGCGGTCCCGCGAAGTTGTTGAGGGATCCGAAGCCGATGATGAATCCCGCCTGGATAACGATGCCGTACAAAGCCAAGCTGCTGGCACACATGTACTTGGCTGCATAGACATGATTGCGGCCTATAGAGGTTGTCATAAGCATTTTCCAGGTGCTTCCCTTATGTTCCATATCACAAATCCTGGAAACAATAATTGCTGATATAATGGGCAGAAAAAGTCCATTCATAGAAGAAAGGGTGAAAATCAGCGCTTCCCATGAGGCGTTGTTCGGACTGCGGGAGATCGAGATGCTCATAGATAGCGAAGCCCACACCAATTCCGCAACCAGAAACAAGGTCAGCATCACCCAAACTTTTTTACGGCGGATTTTAAAATACTCCAAAGCTAAGGCCTTTATCACAGACTCCGCTCCTTTCCGGTAAGATCAAGAAATATATCCTCCAGACTTTTTTGATGTTCCTGAATTCTTGAAACAGAAAGGTTGCTTTCGACCAGAATTCGATTGATCCGGGACACCTCACCGTCATCCAAGTATTCGAACATGAGATGCTTTTCCTGAAATCTAGGCATATATTCATGCGCAAGCAGTATTTTTTCGGCTTTGGCGTTATCATTTGTCTGGATGTGTATCGTTGCCTGGTTATTCTTTCGAAGATCTTCCATCGTGCCCTGGAACAAAAGCTTGCCTTCACTGATAATTCCAACGGAACTCGCAATCTGCTCGATCTCCGACAGCAGGTGGCTTGAGAGTAGAAGGGTTATTCCATATTGCCCGGGCAGGGATTTAATCAGTTCCCGGATTTCACCGATCCCCGCAGGATCCAGTCCATTTGTAGGTTCATCGAGGATCAGCAGACTCGGAAAGGCAAGCAGAGCCATGGCAATCCCAAGACGCTGCTTCATACCCAGCGAATATTGGCTGGCTTGTTTGTGTTTTTGATTTTCAAGACGCACGATCTTCAGAGCTTCATCTATATTTTTGTTGGGCACGTTCCTCAGACGCTGCATCACCCGCATGTTTTCTAACCCGGTGAGATGTCCATAGTAGGACGGGGATTCAATCAGTGAACCCGTTTGGTTAAGGATAGATGCCCGGCTGTTCTCCAAGTCATTGCCAAAAATCTTGATCGTTCCTTCCGTAGGTTTAATAAGACCCAGCAGCATTTTTAAAGTAGTGGTTTTCCCCGCTCCGTTAGGACCTAGAAACCCATAAATCTCACCTTTCTCAACAATCAGACTAATTTGATGTACCCGGTGTATACCGTCATAAGATTTGGAAAGATTATGCGTCTGCACGATAGGGGACGAATTTATCAAGCCTCTCAACTCCATTTCTATAATTGTTCTTCAGTAATTAATATAGAGAGGTCTTCTTGCTTCCCGCTGAAGATAACCTTACAGTTACCTTAAATAAGAATAGACAATATCGAGTCACCGGCTATATCAGGTATACTAAACAGGGTGATGCGAATTGGATATCATAAAAAATAAAAAAGTACTGATCGTGGATGACGAACCAAAAATCCTTGAAATGATAGAGATGTTTTTACGCAAAGAAGGTTTTTTTCGTATTTTCATAGCCGGTAATTATGCTGATGCATTGAGGATCTGCAGGATGGAAAAGCCGGATGCGGCCATTCTGGATGTTATGCTGCCTGACGGAGATGGATTTTCTCTCCTTTCCGCAATCAGAACATTTTCGGACATGCCGGTGCTGTTTCTCTCTGCGCGTGGAGAGGATGAAGACAGGTTGCTTGGCCTTGGGCTGGGCGCGGATGATTATATCGTCAAGCCTTTTTTGCCGAGAGAATTGATTTTACGGCTGATGGCCATTTTAAAGCGGGCATATGCCTTCAATGCTCCCGAGAGGCTCCCTGTCTTCCGGCTGGGCGGACAGATGATAGATTTGGAAAGTGCTGTTGTGCGTAGAGAGGGCACCGAGCTTCCACTGACAGCCAAAGAACACGCAATACTGATTAAACTGTATGAGAACCAAGGAAGAATCGTAACAAGCGACGCCCTATGTCAGGCGGTATGGGGAGATGACAGCTTCGGTTATGAGAATACGTTAATGGTACATGTGCGGCGAATCCGGGAAAAAATAGAAGAGGAACCATCCAAGCCCGTGCATTTGCTTACGGTAAGAGGACTCGGTTATAAGCTGCTAGTACAGGGGGACCGGTAATGGATGGGGTTATCCGGATTTTACGGAAATTTGTTGTAGCGACGATTCTGGTTTCCGTCATGCTGCTTCTGTTCAACTTCATTATGCTGGGCTCCCTGGTATTCAAGGAAGTGCATAAAAGGCCTTCTCCGGAGACCGTTGTACAGCAGATCGCTGAAGGACTTACGGGGGGGAACGGAAAATATACTTTAGATGCGCAATCGGCGAATCTCCTGAAACAGGATCAAGCATGGGCTATGCTGCTGGATGAGAAAGGTGAGGTAAGGTGGAGTGAGAAGTTGCCTGGAGAAATTCCGCGTTCCTATACTCTTATTGATGTGGCTAAATTTTCACGCTTTTATCTCAAGGAGTATCCTGTGTATGTCTGGGAACATAAAGAGGGGCTGCTTGTCTTAGGGTATCCGAAGAATACGTATGTAAAATACCCGCTTGAATTTTTGGTGGATTGGCTCAAGTCACTGCCTATAAGAATTGTACTGGTCTTCGCAGCCAATATTGCGCTGGCTTTACTGTTATCCTTATTCACGGGGAACCGCTTAATCCGCAGCATTCGGCCACTGATTGAGGGGATTCATGCCCTGGCGAAGGAGAGGCCGGTCCATGTGGACAATGGCGGAATTTTCCGTGACCTATCAGAAAGCATAAATTCAACATCGGATATGCTCCAGAATAAAAATGACGCGCTTAAGGCCAGAGATGGAGCACGCTCCAATTGGATTGCAGGTATTTCCCATGATATCCGTACGCCGCTTTCCATGATTCTGGGCTATGCAAGTGAACTGGAAGAGCAACCCGGACTGACAACTGAACAAAAACAGCATGCAGCCATTATCCGGCGGCAGGGAGAGATTCTGCGATCTTTAGTGAATGACCTGAATCTGGTATCCATGCTAGAATACGAAATGCAGCCGCTGCATCTAAAACAGATCCGCCTCTCAGTTCTGGCAAGACAGGTAGCTTCCGAGTTTTTGAATAACGGTCTGGATGAGCGCTATCCCATTACAATCAAGATCAGTGATGAGAGCTTGAGAATTATGGGGGATGAGAGATTGCTGTATCGTGCGGTAAGCAATCTGGTTCATAACAGCGTACGGCATAACCCGGAAGGCTGCCGGATTATACTAGAGACGTCAAGTTCTTCTGAAGGTGCCTTCTATCAATTTGTTGTTGCGGATAACGGAACGGGCATTCCTAAAGAGCATTTATCAGAAGTTGTTGTTTTGCCCTATACGGCTGGGCGGATCCGCCCTGTTCGTCTAGGTCATGGATTGGGACTTCCGATGGTTGCACGAATCGCACAGGCCCACCAAGGCATGCTTATTCTGGAAAGTGACAAAGGCCAGGGGTTAAAAGCAACATTGAGATTGCGGGCGCATATTGTCCTTGAAAAGGCGGGGAACCCGCTGCCGGAGCCGGCGCTTTGAGCTGTTTAATATTAACATTGATGAACCCCATAAGGAGTGCCATGAATATGTTCAAAATTATGATTGTGGAGGATGATCCCAAAATTGCGGATCTTCTGCTGTCTGCTATTTTAAAGTACGGTTATGATGTGGTGCGGGTGAAGGACTTTCAACAGGTGTTTGAGGAATTCCAGCAGGTTAAGCCGGAGCTGGTGCTGCTTGACGTGAATCTCCCAAGTTACGATGGTTATTACTGGTGCCGGCAAATCCGCCGAATTTCCACCTGCCCGGTACTGTTTATTTCTGCCCGTGAAGGTGAAATGGATCAGATTATGGCACTTGAGAATGGCGGGGATGACTATATCACCAAGCCATTTCATTCGGGGGTTGTTCTAGCCAAGATTCACAGTCATCTCCGCCGTGCCTACGGGGAGTATGCGGCGAGACGCGAGGAGCCGGTGATAGAGCTGGAGGGGCTTACTCTCTATCCCGAAAGGCTTGAGCTGCAGCTGGGACAATCCATGGTGACCTTGACCAAAAAAGAATCGGATATAATAGAGAGCCTCATGGAGCGCTACCCAAGGGTGGCCAGCAGGGAGGCTTTACTGGAGAAGCTATGGGATCCGCAAGCTTTTGTGGATGAAAATACGCTCAACGTAAATATTACACGGGTCCGGAAGAAGTTCCAGGAGCTTGACATCGAGGAAGCTGTGCTTACGGTCAGGGGATCAGGCTATAAGTTGAACATCACCTGGACAGAGGGCAGCCAATGAAGCTGTTTATCCGGGAGCATACTTTATTGATTGCCGTTCAAATTGTTCAATTTGCTGCAATACTATCCATCTACTGGCTCGACGGCTATAACCATCTTTCGACTGCTCTTTATGCGGCCTTCATAGGTTTTTTCTTCCTTGGCTGTTATCTGGTTCGGCATTATCTCACCCGGCGCCGCTACTATCTTCGCCTGAGCCGGCCACTGGAAACGCTGGACGAATCTTATCAAAAGATTGATAACACACCGGTATCCAAAGCGCTTGAAGAATTGCTGCATGCTCAGTACCGCCATTCTATGCAGCAGCTCATAGCGGTGAAAAAGCAGCAGGAGCAGCACTTAACCTTTATTGATCAATGGGTTCATCAAATGAAAACGCCGCTGTCAGTCATTGAGCTCACGGTTCAGAATATGGATGAGCCTGAGTTTGCCAGCATCCGTGAGGAGCTGGAGCGGATGCGCAGCGGCCTGCATACGGTGCTATACATGGCCAGGCTTCGTGCCTTTGAAAAGGATTTTCACATCAAACCTGTCGTTCTGCCGGAACTCGTGAACGAGGTTGTGCATGACCACAAACGCCAGTTCATCCGCAACCGGATATTTCCCGAGGTTCTGGCTGGGGATCCTGGGATTACTGCCCAGAGCGATGAGAAATGGCTGTTCTTTATGCTGTCCCAAATCATTAACAATGCCATCAAATATTCAGCGGCCAAAGATACAGAGGATAAAAGGATTGTCGTTTCCTGCTACTTACGGAACGCTGAACCCATCATTGAGGTCAGAGATCAGGGGATAGGGATCCAGGCGTCTGATCTCAAACGGGTCTTTGACCCTTTTTTTACAGGCGACAACGGGCGGGGGCTGCGTGAATCTACGGGTATGGGACTGTACTTGACGAAGGAGTCTGCCGACCGTCTCGGGCACCGGCTTGAGCTGGAGTCGGAGGTTGGCGTAGGGACAGTGGTGCGCATTGTATTTGCAGCCAATCATTAGCTTACATCCGTGTAATAAAAGTGAAACCTAAATCGATAGTTGATGTTCTGTGTCTCCGGTATAGTGGTTTATAGAAGGATTTAACGCAGGAGAGGAGATAGAAGCATTATGCTGGAGGTAAGACAGGTTAGTAAAATATATGAAGGAAATGTGGCCTACCGGGCTTTGACCGACATTGATTTAACTATCGACGCTGGAGAATTCGTTGGGATTATGGGTCCTTCCGGAAGCGGGAAAACAACACTTCTTAATATGATTGCCACAGTCGACGGCCCAACCACAGGGGAAATTATCATCGACAACAAAGATATAGGAAAGCTGAGCAAAAACGATTTGGCGTTATTTCGCCGCCGGCAGCTAGGCTTTGTTTTTCAGGACTTCAATCTGCTGAATACCCTGACCGTGGAGGAGAATATTGTGCTGCCGCTGACACTGGATGGAACCCAGATCAGCGAAATGAAGCAAAAGGCACAAACGATTGCCGATAAGCTGGGAATTACCGCCATCATGAAAAAACGTACCTTTGAAATCTCCGGGGGGCAGGCCCAGCGGACGGCAATCGCCAGAGCTATGATTCATTCACCCAAGCTGCTGCTGGCGGATGAACCCACCGGTAATCTGGATTCCAAAGCGGCAAAGGATGTCATGGATATGCTGGAAACCATCAACCGGGAACAGAAAACGACCATGATGCTTGTTACCCATGACGCTGTGGCCGCGAGCTATTGCCATCGGGTAGTGTTCATTAAAGATGGCAGATTTTATACGGAGATCCACCGTGGGGACAACCGCCAAAGCTTTTTCCAGAAAATCATTGATACACTTTCGCTACTGGGGGGATATGGAAATGACGTTCCGTCAATTCGCATTCCGTAACGTCAGCCGGAATAAACGGCTCTACACCGCCTATTTCTTGAGCAGTATGTTTACCGTAATGGTGTTTTTCACCTTTTCCATCTTTGCGTTTCATCCGATGCTCAGCGAAGATCGTATGCAGTCGAGTGCGGTGGTTGCCCTTTCGGTGTCAAAATGGATTATCTATGTGTTTTCCTTTTTTTTCGTGCTTTACTCGATGAGCGCATTTCTGCAATCGCGGAAAAGGGAATTCGGATTAATGATGATGCAGGGTATGACTACCCGCCAGCTGCGGACGATGATTTTTCTGGAGAATATGATTATCGGGTTCGGTGCAACTATTAGTGGTATCGGTCTCGGAATTGTGTTCGCGAAGGGGATTTTGCTTGCCGGGGAGCAGGCGCTTGCGCTCAATGAGCAGCTGCAATTCTATTTTCCATTCAAGGCAATCTTCCTTACACTGACTTCATTCCTGCTGCTGTTCGTCCTGATCTCGCTGTTTATTTCGGTGGTGCTGCGGAGCGGCAAACTGATTACACTCATCAAGGCGGATCGTCAGCCCAAGCGGGAGCCGAAGGCTTCACTGCTGCTGTCACTGCTTGTGGTGGTATTGCTAGGGACCAGCTATTTCCTTTCTTTACGAGCCAGCGGTTTGAATGTCGTGTTGTTGCTTCCGCCTGTAGTAATCATGGTGACTATCGGTACATATTTGCTGTTCACACAGCTCAGTGTATATCTGATCCGGAAGTTGAAGCGAAAAGAGCGTTTTTTCTGGTTTAAGACCAATATGCTGCTGTTCTCCGATCTCTCCTACCGGATGAAAGATAATGCACGCTCCTTTTTTCTGGTCGCCATCATCTCTACAGTTTCATTTAGTGCCATAGGCGCATTGTACGGATTCCAATCCATGCTTAATGGGGCGCTGACGAAGGAAAATCCTTATCTGTTCACATACTTGGCCGCTGATAGCGACAGTAAGGAACAAGCCCATGTACAACTGATTGATCAGAGCTTAAGCGAATCCAAGGTTACCGCTGAAAAGACTTTACTTGAGCTTAATTATTATAATACTGCTGAAGGCAATCAAACGCTTACCCTAGTGAAGCAAGCCGAGTATAACCATCTTGCGGAGCTGCTTGGAATCAAACCTATTAAGCTTTCTGATGGGAAGGCGGCCATCGTTGATTTTGGGCTGTCGCGGAAAGGCGAAAAGATGCTTCACCAGCCTATAAAGCTGCAATCGGGGATAGTTATCGAAGCAACTCAGGCGGTTGTATCTCCGGCGATACGGGGCATTAGCGGTTATTACATTGTCCCTGATGAGTTGTTTGCAAAGCTCGCCCCGCCAGGTCAAGAGAGTCACTATTATGCCTGGCACGGACCGATTAAACAGCAGGGAGCGGTGGCTGCGGGCGGAAAGCTGACCAACAAGCTTCCGTATGACGAAAATTACGAATTTTATGCACTTGAATTTCAGACAAACCGGATTAATGAAAGCTTTGGGCCACTGATGTTCATCGGCTTCTTTATCGGAATTGTGTTTTTTGTCTCTGCTGGCAGCTTTCTTTATTTCCGGCTATACAGTGACCTGGATGAAGATAAACAAAAGTTCAAAGCCATTTCCAAGCTGGGACTGAGCGAAAGAGAGCTAGGAAAGATATTGAACCGCCAAATCAGTCTGCTGTTCTTCGCTCCTATCGTTGTCGCACTGGTGCATGGAGCAGTGGCGCTTACCACTCTGTCTCACATGTTCAATTATTCAATGTTTAAAGAATCCGTTCTTGTGCTCAGCCTATTCTTTATCATTCAGCTCGTTTACTTTTGTGTTGTCCGTCTGTTCTACACCAGACAGATTAAATCGGCACTGGCCGGATAATGCTTATGCCTGTAAATGCAGCAAAATGCAAGGGGATGTCCCAAGCCATGAAATGGCTGCTTGAGCACCCCTAGTTTTTGAGCAGGATAGATGTGAGCACTTTGATGTGGACGCTCCGCGAACGGACCGTTGTTCCAATCGCTGTTGTCCCTAAATTTTCAGCAGTTCCGATTCAGGTATATGTCTGGTTAGTTTGTCTAACTCCAAAGAAGGAAACCAGTCGGTCTGAATAACATCATCACTTCCATATTTAACTACATGGGTTACCGTATAAGGAGACATGTATAAGTTGTGATGGATGAACGGGTGTACCATAATGGAATCCCCTCGTTTCATACTTCTCAAAGAAAGTTTGCCTTCAACAGACAATTCGGCATACACCAGCCATCCGCTTTGAACCACGTAAAATTCAGTAAGTCCCTTATGGAAGTGACTATTCTGCCAGCCACCCTCATTCGATGCTTCCGTTCTTATGTAAGATGTTCCGTCGGAGCCTATTAACCGGAACCGTTTTTCACCATTGTCCATCAATTGATGCAATGTCTCAATGCCTAGTTCACGGGCTTCTTCATCAGACAACCTTCTTGGCACGCGGAATCCCCCTTCTATACAGACTAACCTATTCATATTATTCGACGTTGTGTTTTTGTACTCCTTGCTATCCGGGCAGCAAACATACCGGGAAAGGCACCCGATATTATGTTGCACCCATGTTGCACCCCCTCTAAGCGGTCAATCCATCTCTTCAAACTATTATGACAGTTATTCGCACTGGCCGGATAAGACTTATGCCGATAAACGCACGCAAAATGCAAGCAAAGAAGCCGCCCCTACTGGGAACGGCTTCTTTGCTATTTATAAACGCTGATTACTCTTACACCAAGTTGGGAATATCCACTGCAGGTTCACTGTCAGCTTCGTAATCCACACCTTCTGTGCGGAAGCCGAACAGATTGAAAAAGTCATCCTGATATCCGGCAAGGTCGGCAAGTTCAGGGACATTATCTGTTTCCAGCTCGGTCCAGCGGCGCATCACTTCAGTTTGAATATCCTCACGCATTTCCCAATTGTCGATCCGGATTAGGTGGCTGCCATCAGCAGCAGCCTCGCCGCCGTTGTACAAATGCTCGGCGAACAAACGGTACATCTGCTGGATGCAGTTCTCATGCAGCTCTTTTTCCTTCATCACTTTGTACAATGCTGAAATATAGAGCGGTACTACAGGAATAGCCGAGCTTGACTGGGTAACCAGAGCTTTATTGACGGAGACAAAGGCACGACCGCCTTGTGGCTTCAACTGGTCGTTTAAAGCGATTGCTGTTTTTTCGAGATCATTTTTGGCTTGGCCGATCGTTCCATCCTTATAGATCGGGTGGGTAATTTCCGGCCCGATATACGAATAAGCAACGGTAGTAGCTCCATCTGTAAGAACGCCTGCTTCCTGAAGCTGGTCGATCCACATGCCCCAGTCTTCACCGCCCATTACGGCAATGGTCTGGCGGACCTCATCGTCTGTCGCTGGCTCAATGGTGACGGTAGAGACTTCACCGGAGTGGAAGTTCATCGTTTTGTTCGTATACGCGCTGCCGACAGGTTTGATCACAGAAGAGAAAGTTTCTCCCGTTACCGGATGAGTGCGGCGGGGGGAAGCTACACTGTAGATCACGAGATCCACTGTGCCGTATTCGGCTTTAATGAGCTCGATCGTTTTTGCTTTGATCGCATCAGAGAAAGCATCGCCGACAATGCTGTGTGATTTGAGGCCAAGCTTCGCCGCCTGCTGCTCAAGTGCTGCGGAGTTGTACCAGCCGGCAGAGGCGGTGCGGGCACCCTCAGCAGGCTTGTCAAAAAATACGCCAATCGTATTCGCGCCTGCACCAAAAGCGGCGGTAATCCGCGAAGCCAGACCGTACCCGGTTGAAGCGCCGATCACTAGAACATTAGCGGGTCCATTCAGTTTCTTCTGTGCTTTTACATAGTCAATTTGCTGCTCCACTTGCTTGGCGCATCCCTCAGGATGGGCAGTGGTGCAAATAAAGCCGCGGGTTTTGGGCTGAATAATCATCAAGGAAATCCCCTTTGGTTTAGTTTTTAACTTAATTTTCGCTAATATAGAGTATAGCAAATGATAGCTTAGAAAGATAAGTTTTGAAATTAAATTATTTTGCTGCAGGACAGCGGGAAGCGTTGAAGATCAATTTTTCCTCTTAAGCGCATAATTGCTTCTTCCACAGGTCACAATAGGGAAAAAGCAGAATGAAGGGATTAACATGAATGCTTTTCGTTTGAAAGAACAACTGTGGCGGCGGTGGAGACGTTGGAAAAAGGCTCCCTGGGTGGGAGCGGCTTGTATCGCTTTGACGGTAGTGGCCTGGCGCGGCATGCAGGTTCCGGAGGAGATCAGCGGATTGTTAAGCAATTCAGACTGGGCGATACCGGTGGAGTTGTTAGGTGAAACATACAGCCCGGAGCAGACCGGAGGGCAGGATGACAGCGTGGCTGCGGTGGCAGCCGTTTCTAATAATATCGGAAACAGCGAGGAAGACGGCAGTGCCGCTGTAGCGAGCAAACAACTGCTGGAAGCGGTTAGCCAAGACGCTGTCAGCAGAACGGTACATTTGAAGACGGTCTATGTTACGGGCGTAGAAGTACAGACCCTTTCAGGAGAGCGGAATCCGGGCCAGCTTAAAGTGCTGATAGAGAAACATCCGGGCTGGAACGGCTGGATTAGCCAGGAAGGCGATTTGTGGCTGGAGCATCGAGTCAATGATCTTTCGCCGCTGACCAAAAAGGATGCTTATATCGGTGTAGACGCACACGGGAATTTAAGCCTGTTCAAAGGTCCGCCGGCAGCGGAAAAAGTGCTGAAGACCTTTTTTCAGATGGACATGGGCTCCATGAAGTCTTCGCTCCCGGAAGGAATCATGAAACAGCTGCATGAAGGAATACGGGTGCAGGACATTGAGGAATACAACAGCGTGCTGTCGACATTCAGCGATTATGCACGTGATACGGCGGAGCAGGCAATGCAGTCGGAATAAGCAGCAGAGAATAGTACTGGAAGGCCCCTGATCTTATGATCGGGGGCTTTTTGGCATGAGGGTTACAAATGAGGCGACAATTATATGTTGTGATATTTCCGGAGAGCAGGCAAATTTTTTTCTCTGCTAGAGGGATTTTTGCTATAATGGGTAGAAGGAATACATATGTTCGCTTTAAGAGCGGGCAATGGATGATTACGGTGGAATATCCTGCCTGTTAGAAGGAGAGATTGGGCTTGCGCATCTTAGGAATAGACCCGGGGCTGGCGATCGTCGGCTTTGGCTTCGTAGATAAGGAAGGAAATAAATTGACGCCGGTTCAATATGGCAGTATTCAGACCGAGGCGCATACGCCTGAGGAAGAACGGCTGCTGCATGTCTATGAGGGCATGGTGCAGCTGATAGATAAATATAAGCCGGACGCAGTGGCAGTGGAAAAGCTGTTCTTCGCCCGCAATGTGACAACTGCGCTTCCGGTGGCGCAGGCACGGGGTGTGCTGATTCTGGCTGCCGTGCAGCGCGGGCTTCCCGTCGCCGAATATACACCGATGATGGTGAAGCAGGCTGTGGTCGGTTATGGCAAGGCTGAGAAGAAGCAGGTACAGGAAATGGTGAAGCTGCTGCTGAAGCTGTCCGCTGTTCCTAAGCCCGACGATGTGGCCGATGCGCTGGCGGTGGCTGTTTGCCACGCCCATTCGGTGAGTCTTAATTCCAAATTAAATGAGGTATTGCGAAAATGATAGATTACTTAAGAGGACCGGTAGTACATTTGGAGTCGGAGTATGTGGTGCTGGATGTCCAGGGTGTAGGATACCGGGTGTTCTGCCCGAATCCTTATGCGTTCGCCAAGTCGGAAGGACCCGTGACCATCTACATCCATTATCAGACACGGGAGGATGCCACACTGTTGTTCGGATTCCCGACAAGGGAAGAACAGAAGCTGTTCCGCAAGCTGATTGAGGTGTCCGGTATCGGACCTCGCGTGGCGCTGGGGATTCTGACCGGCGGCACGCCGGACCAACTAATCTCGGCGATTTATCAGGAGAATATCACCTTCCTGACCAAGCTGCCGGGTATTGGCAAGAAGACGGCACAGCGGATGATTCTGGATCTGCGGGATAAGCTGGACGGTTTGAGCGCCGCCTCCATGCAGACCGGGTTATTTGCGGTGCCGATGGAAGAGCAGAATGCCGCCCTGCCGTGGCAGGAAGCCAGAGACGGTCTGAAAGCGCTCGGATATACCGAAGCAGAGCTGGACCGGGTATGGCTGACGATGAAGAAAGAAGGCACAGATACAGGGACTGTCGATGTGCTGATGAAGAAGGCGCTGGGGCTGCTGTATATCGCCAAATAAGCCATAACGCAGCTGCCTAAAGGGACAGCCTTGAAGAACGGAGTGAGGAAATAGATGGATGACCGGATTATATCGGCGAATCTGATGATGGACGAGCAGGCGGTGGAATTAAGTCTGCGTCCCCGTTATCTGGGCGAATATATCGGACAGACACAGGTGAAAGAGAACCTGAAAATATATATTGAAGCAGCCAAAATGCGCAGTGAGGCACTGGATCATGTGCTGTTGTACGGGCCTCCGGGTCTTGGCAAAACCACGCTCGCGAACATTATCGCCAACGAGCTTGGTGTGAATCTGCGGACGACGTCCGGGCCGGCCATTGAGCGGCCTGGGGATCTGGCAGCTTTATTGACCAACCTGCAGGAAGGCGACGTGCTGTTTATCGACGAAATTCATCGCCTGCACCGGACTGTGGAAGAAGTCATGTATCCGGCGATGGAGGATTTCGCGCTCGATATCATGATCGGCAAAGGGCCTAGCGCCCGTTCGGTGCGGCTGGATCTGCCGCCCTTTACACTAATCGGAGCCACCACGCGGGCCGGGTTGCTGTCGGCGCCGCTGCGTGACCGCTTCGGGGTGGTCAGCCGTTTGGAATACTATACGATTGATGAGCTGAGCTTCATCGTCTCCCGCAATGCCGAGCTGCTTGGCATTGAGATCCTGGGCGATGCCGCTGAAGAGATTGCCCTGCGTGCCCGGGGAACACCGCGGATTGCCAACCGCTTACTGAAGCGGGTCCGCGATTTCGCCCAGGTGCGCGGTGACGGAATTATCACCCCCGATATTGCGGGTGAATCGCTGAAGATGCTGCAGGTCGATCCGCGCGGGCTGGACAGCATAGACCATAAGATGCTGCACTCGATGATCACCGCCTTTCGCGGCGGTCCTGTCGGGCTGGATACGATTGCCGCCACGATAGGCGAAGAGAGCCAGACTATTGAAGATGTGTATGAACCTTATCTGCTGCAGATTGGTTTCCTGCAGCGCACTCCCCGGGGACGAATGGTAACCCCGGCGGCTTATCATCACCTGGGTCTTCCGCTTCCTCCGGAGCAGCATTAAAGTTGAAATGCTAGACCCACAACAAACTTTTAGGAGGCTTCACGATGAATCATGCGAGGCACAAACTGACAGGAATGGGACTGCTGGGCCGGGGATTGCTGGCGGCAACACTGATTGCAGGCAGCTTCCTGGTTCCTGCAGGTGATATCCATGCTGAATCCAGTGCAAACATCCGGGTTGCGATATATGCTGATATCGGCAGCAAATATAAATTAACCGTACCATACGTGACGCTGCAGTCTGCTAAGGAATTCAATTTTCTCTCCGGCCAGAGTGGGGCAGCCTCATTGCTGCCGGTTCCGGCCAACAGCAAAATACGCGTAAGTCTGGATAGCTACAAGGTTAAGGTTATGGAAGCTGCCACCTGGCAGGCAGCTGCCGATGCCGCCAAGAAGCTGCAGTCTACGTCCGATAAGCCACAGTTGCTGGTAACCTCGCGGAATGGGGTTAATGCATACCAGCTGTACACAGGTCCGTACGCCAGTGAAAATGCTGCCAAAGAAGGCCTTGCCCGCGTAGGGAAAGCGGGACTGTCCATCCCGGCGGGCCAAACGTCAGCCGTGAAGGGCAATAAACACTTGTCTGCCGGAGAGTTCGCTTCCACTGAGGAAGCAGATGCTGCTCTCCAAGCACTGACGGCAGCCAATTTCGATGCCTGGAAGGTAATCGCGGCTGGAGCGGACGGCAGTGCCAAGACGCAGGTATGGGTCGGCGAAGCTGCTGGCGAAAGTGAGCTTTCCGCCCTGCAGACCGAAGTTGCGGCTGCACTTCCCCAGCTTGTCTTGTCTCCTGCTTCGGCACCCGGGTTAATGATCCGCAGTGACGCAGGATTGGACCTCAGCAAGGAGGGACAAGCGTTTCATTACAGTGTGTCCGGAGCGAGTGCCAAGTTTATTGCTGCAGGCAATGAATCGGGGATTCAACTGGAGGAGAGATCCAAACGTACGTATCGCGGCAGCTTGGAGCTAAGTGGTTTAAACGGCTCACTGGCTGTCATTAATGAAGTCCCGCTTGAGCAATATCTGTATGCAGTAGTCGGCGGAGAAGTCTCCTCGAGCTGGAATGAAGAAGCGCTTAAAGCCCAGGCAGTCGCCGCGCGCAGCTATGCGTTGTTTCAGGGCAAACGTTTTGATGTGGCCGATGTGGTCGATACGACGCTAAGCCAGGTATATAACGGTATTGGGGCCGAAGCACCTACAATTATCAAGGCGGTGGATGCCACAGCCGGTGAAGTGTTGAAGAGCGGCGGGAAGATTGTCGAAACTGTCTTCTCCTCCAACAGCGGCGGCCGCACAGCGGATCCGTCAGAGGTCTGGGGCAATGGCGGAGCTGCTTTTGTCAGTGTGCTCAGTGCTGAGGATGCTTCGGCCGCTGCTTCATTTAAGAAGTGGTATTATGTGCTGCTGTCCAACGGCGCCTCCGGCTATGCCCGTGAAGACAATATGAAACTGACCGGCAGTAAGACGGCGGCGGGCCTTCCCCTTGCGACAGCTTCGACCAGTAATGTGAACATTCGGCCGCTGCCTGTTATCGACAGCAGTGCAAGTCCGGTAGGCAAACTGAATCCCGGTGAAAATGCCGTCGTATTGGATCAAGTCTATGAATCCGGGAGCTATAGCTGGATTAAAGGACCATACACCTCGGCGGAGCTGCTCAAAAGCTTAGCCGGCAAGACAAGCAGTACACTGCCGTCATCCATTACTAGTCTGCAAATTACCCAGCGCGGGCCTTCAGGAAGAGTCACTCAGGTCAAAGCCAACGGTAATATTCTGCAAGTTAAGTACCCGGATCTTTTCCGCTCCGCCTTTAATGGACTGCCCAGTACTTTGTTTGATATTGTACCTTCCGGCAGTTATACTGTATTAGGCGCTGACGGCTCTACCGCAACCATTGGCGGCACACAGTCTGCGGGTGTGCTTTCTGCATCCGGCCAGGTTACTGTCCAGAGCAGCGGAACGGTTGTAATGGGAGCTGATTCGTCGGCAAGAGTGGTTACAACTAACCCGGGATTTTACTTTATCGGCTGGGGCAATGGCCATGGGCTCGGCATGTCGCAGTGGGGCGTGAAGGGTATGGCCGATAACGGGTATGATTATAAGCAAATATTGCAACACTATTTTAATAACGTTACTATAGTTAAGGAATGAAGACTGACCATGAATGTAGACGATTATGATTTTCATTTGCCGGAGGAGCTGATTGCCCAGACTCCACTTTCTGACCGTAGCGCCTCAAGGCTGCTGCTGGTAAACAAGGAGAACGGAGAGCTTGCTCATCGGCATTTTACCGATATACTGGAGCAGTTTCAGCCGGGGGATACGCTGGTTCTGAATGATACACGCGTTATTCCTGCCAGGCTGTTTGGGATCAAGGAAGACACCGGAGCCAAGGCGGAAGTGCTGCTCCTGAAGAATCTGGGAGAGGACCGGTGGGAAGCGCTGGTGAAGCCGGGCAAGAAGCTGAAGACCGGCGCGGTCATTATTTTCAGCGATGAACTCCGTGCGGTGATCGAAGACGAGGCCGATATGGGCGGCCGGACATTGCGCTTCATGTATGAAGGAATCTTTCAGGAGATTCTGGACAGACTGGGGACGATGCCCCTTCCACCCTATATTAAGGAAACGCTCGATGACCGGGAACGGTATCAGACGGTGTATGCCCGGTATGAAGGCTCAGCAGCGGCACCGACGGCAGGACTGCATTTTACAAAGGAACTGCTGGAGCGTATTGCCGCCAAAGGTGTGAATATTGCTTATATTACACTTCATGTTGGACTTGGCACCTTCCGCCCGATGTCAGTAGAGAAGGTTGAAGAGCATGTCATGCATGCCGAGTATTTCGAGCTGTCCCGGCAAACTGCAGAGCTTCTGAATGATGCGAGAGCAAGAGGCGGCCGTATTATCGCTGTTGGCACAACCTCCTGCCGGACTCTGGAGACCGTGGGCAATAAGTTCCAGGGCGGACAGATTGAAGAATGCAGCGGGTGGACGGATATCTTCCTTTATCCCGGTTACACATTCACAGTTGTTAATGCATTGATTACGAACTTTCACCTGCCAAAGTCCACTTTGGTTATGCTGGTGAGCGCTTTAGCAGGACGTGAACAGATTCTCGCCGCCTATGAGGAAGCGATAGCGCAGCAGTACCGCTTTTTCAGCTTTGGGGATGCGATGTTTATTTATTAAGCAAGAGGAAGGGTTAAACAAATGGCAGCAATAACTTATGAACACATTAAGACCTGCAAGCAGTCCGGAGCCCGGCTCGGCAGAGTCCATACCCCGCATGGTGTCATCGAGACACCTGCCTTTATGCCTGTTGGCACACAAGCTACAGTCAAGACCATGAGTCCAGAAGAACTGAAAGAAATGGACGCTCATATTATTCTGAGCAACACATACCATTTATTTCTGCGGCCTGGCCATGACATTATCCGTGAGGCCGGCGGTCTGCACAAGTTTATGAACTGGGACCGGCCGATTCTGACGGACAGCGGTGGATTCCAGGTATTCTCACTGAGCGATATGCGCAAAATTACCGAGGAAGGCGTACATTTCCGCTCCCATCTTAATGGAGACAAGAAATTCCTTTCGCCGGAAGTGGCGATGGAGGTTCAGAACGCACTTGGCTCCGATATCATGATGGCATTTGATGAATGCCCGCCTTTCCCGGCAGAATATGATTACGTCAAAAAGTCATTGGAACGTACCTCCCGCTGGGCAGAAAGATGTCTCAAAAGCCATGCCCGGCCCGAGGATCAGGGGCTGTTCGCTATTGTACAGGGAGGCATGCATGAGGATTTGCGCCGCCAGAGCGCGGCTGATTTGACTTCCATGGATTTCCCGGGGTATGCTATTGGGGGGCTCAGCGTCGGAGAGTCCAAGCAGCTAATGTATGAAGTGCTGGATTATACTGTTCCGCTGCTGCCGCAAGGGAAACCGCGCTATTTAATGGGTGTCGGTTCACCGGATGCGCTGCTTGAAGGGTCAATCCGCGGAGTGGACATGTTCGACTGTGTTCTGCCTACCCGCATTGCCCGTAACGGAACGACAATGACCAGTCAGGGAAGACTCGTTGTACGCAACGCACAGTATGCACGTGATTTCGGGCCGCTTGATCCGGAATGCAGTTGCTATACCTGCCGGAATTATTCCCGGGCGTATTTGCGCCATTTGATCAAAGCCGACGAAACTTTCGGCTTGCGGTTAACGACATACCATAACTTACACTTCCTGCTGGATTTGATGCGTAAAGTGCGTGAAGCCATCAGAGAGGATCGGCTGCTTGATTTTCGCGATGAGTTTTTTGCACAATACGGATTGTATGATAATCTCAAAGGCTTCTAGTACGCCTGTAACAGAAGAACTGGATTGTGCTTTAATGCATATCGAAAGGGGGGAAAGGATATGTTACATTTTCAATTTGCAGCAAATCAAGGGGGTACCGGCAGCATTCTAGGTCTCGTAGGCCCGTTTGTACTTATGTTTGTGGTGTTCTATTTCTTGCTCATTCGTCCGCAGCAGAAGAAAACTAAAGCACGTAACGGAATGTTGAAAGCTCTGAAGAAGGGCGATAAGGTAGTCACTATTGGTGGCCTTCACGGGACGATCATGGAGATTTCCGACGACATCGTCGTTTTGCGCGTTAATGATGTGACCCGTTTAACCTTTGACCGGGGCTCTATCAGCCATGCTGTGGCACTGGAGACGGAAGGTAAGGAGTAGTATTTCTTTACAACTTACATAAAAAGCGGCGTATCTCCTCCGGGAGAACGCCGCTTTTTGGCATGCTATCACATAAATCTCGTATTCATCACCCTGAGGCAATTGGGAAAATTAACTGGCATCTGTGGCACGGCTTCGGACTGGAAGCGATGCTTCATCGTTACGAAGTGTCAGCTTGGCCAACTGTACTGCAACAGAGGTGGACACAACGGCCAGCAAAGTGCCGCCCAGCATATCAATCAGCCAATGAATGCCGAGATAGAAGATTCCGAACACAATAGCTACTGCTGAAATCGTCGAGATGATCTTCCAGCGGTTGTTCCCTGACCGAAAGGCGAGCAGCGCCGTAGCTACAGCGATGGCCGTGTGCAGACTAGGGAAACAGTTGTTTAGACCAGAGAGCGGCCGGTATTCCTGTTCAAAGTTTGGAAAGACATCCAACATGATGAATCTTACACCTGCCGGAGCATAGGACCAAACTTCGTTGATTGGAAAATATAAAAAGAACGGAATGGCGACTGTGTAAATCAGCATGACCGTGTAGCAGGTGGCATACAGCATCAGGCGGTTCTTCTCCAGCAAATAGACTCCGAGTGAAGCAGCCAGCACGGCTTGGAGCATAAAGATATAGAAGAAAACGACAATAGGTGTAAGCCAGGGAGCGTAGAATATTTGCTGCAGCGTCTGGACAAAATGTCCTTCAAGTCCAAAGAATACAGAAGTATAATCAGATGCCAGATGCATGTTCTGCTCGATCTGCAGCTCATATTTATTCAGAAGGAGAACACTGATCATTCCAACAATAACCAACAGAAATTTATAGGAGTGCAGCAGTTCCTTTCCGAGTTCTACAAAGGCTATTAAAGGGTTGCGCCGGGTACTGATCCAGATCAGCAGAATTACTATTACAACAGTGTACAAAACAACATGGTTCATGGATTGGTAAAGCAAAGCTATCGAAGCCTCCTCAAGCTCTTACGAATTCAGATGAAACCAGTGTAACATATTTTTAAGAGAATGGTTTCAAATTTTATGGAATCTTATAATTTAGTTTTTTTGTAAATTAACTCCAAACATTCCACCGAGCGCTCCGATTGCTGCAGCAGCCATAACCCATAAAGCATCAATGCCTGCAGGGGCACTGTCAAGCGCCAAAAATCCGACCAGCAGCACAATGATTCCGTAAAATCCCCCCGTAAGTGATCCTTGATACCAGCCCTTACTGGTCGCCCTGCGTCCTGCCGTCAGTCCGCCGAATGCGGCGGCGATGCCGTGTACGATGTAGGTATACGTTGTAAGATCCTGTTCCTTCAGACCGCTGCCCCACAGCAAAAGAGAGAGGACAAACGCGCCCAGCAGCATCCACAGGAAGGATCGGCATAAACCGGATAATACAGGACTCGTTATTCTCCATGAGAACAGGCGCCGAATGAAGTACATGGTAAAACCTCCTAAATGTTTTTTGACGATCACCTTAAGTTAACTATTATTCATTGTATGGGGAGGCTTGCCCCAATAGTACAAGAATGGGAAAGCCTGCTCATTTACCATTAATTAATAAGACCATTTCCGAATGTTCCCTTGGCAGGGAGGCCAGAATAGGGGTACATTCATCCGCCCTTAAGGCAAACTGCCCGGGCGAGAAGCGGAAGGGGGAGCGAAGAGAATATGTTCCAGCATATTACTACCCATATCTTTCTGACCGTGCTGATGTATATCTTCATTTTCCTGAGCATGCGGATTATGGGGAAACGGGAAATTGGCAAGTTGTCTGTATTCGATTTAACAATTTCGATCATGATTGCTGAAATTGCCGTGTTTGTCATTGATGACATCGAACGGCCGGTCTATGACGGAATCGTGCCTATGGCAACCTTGGTACTCATTCAGGTGCTTGTGGCCCAGCTCAGCCTTAAGAGCAGAAAGCTGCGGCTGCTGATTGATGGCAAGCCCAGCGTGCTGATCTCAGATGGCAAAATACACCGGGGGGAAATGCGCAGGCAAAGATACAACCTGGATGATTTGCTGCTGCAGCTGCGTGGACAGAACATCGACAGCCCTGCTGATGTGGAGTTTGCCATTCTGGAAACCAGCGGCCAGCTTACCGTCATTGAGAAGAACAAAGGTGTGTCTTCATCCAACCAATCGGGAAACAGCAGTTCTAGTGCTGAACAGAATGAACAGGGCAACAGTGGTGGTGACAGTTCCGGCGGCGTCAAGCTGCCGAAGCATAAGATCAGGTACGAAGGTCTGCCGATTCCACTCATTATGGACGGGAAGGTGCAGGATAGTAATCTGGAGCTGATCGGGAAAACAAGATTCTGGCTGAGAACCCAAATTCGCCAAAAGGGCGTATCTGATTTCCGCGATGTTTTTCTGTGCTCGATTGATCACAAGGGTAAAATTTATGTAGACCGTCATCGCTCCAGATAGAGTAAGATTAACGCCGGCGTTTGAAGAACGGCACACGGTCCAGGTCGCGGGCAGAGATCAGGCCTGTCAGCAGGCATATACCCAGATAGAGGGCCATCCCGCTGGCGGCTGCAAGCAAAGATTGCAGCCATTTGGCATCCGAGATGGGAACAGAGGTATAGATGTAAGACATGCCAGCGGCCATGATAATCACCGCGGTCAAGGTTTTGAGTGGATCGGATATTCTAATCGACAATTTAATCAGCTTAACCACACTGAAGCCGTGCAGCAAAGTTACAAAAATGCTGTTAACGATAATTGCGATAATTGCGCCATAAATCCCGTATTCGGGCTGTGAGGCCAAAATGAGAATGAGCAGGATTTTGATCACCGCACCAATCAGCGTATTAATAAGCGCCCTCCCGGGGCGGTCCATAGCTTGAAGAGCAGCCTGCAACGGTGCTTGGACATAGAGGAAGAGTGCAAAAGGCGCCATCATCCGCAGCATCGGAGCGGTGTCCGCATTGCCGTACATCAGCGTACATAGCGGTACGGCAAGGATATACATAATTGCAGCAAAGGGGGCTCCGGTTACCATAGCGAGCCTCAGGGCCTGATGCATTCTTTTATGAATGGTTGCCAAATCATGGCGCGCTGCCGCCTCTGACAAGGAAGGAACGAGCGAAACAGCAAGGGAAGAGCTGAGCACTCCCGGCAGCAGAAGCAGTGGAATAACCATCCCTTGTAAGGAGCCGTACTGCGCGGTCGCAGCTGCGGTGGCAATTCCGGCAAGTGCCAGACTGCGAGCGGTAATAATCGATTCCAGAAGATAGGAAAAAGAGCCGACGAGCCTTCCGGCCGTGACGGGAACAGCAATGCCTAGCAGGCGTTTCAGTACAGAAGTTTGTTTGTCTGCTGAAGGTTCAGGGATAACCGGATCTGGAATGACATTTTCCGCGGTTACAGGGTCAGGAAGATCCTTTTTGTCCTTTTTTAAGATGTAATAATATTGCCATAGCAGCACCAGCATGCCGACGATTTCGCCAACGGTCACCCCCAGCATTGCTCCTGCCGCAGCAAAGGCAATACCCTTCGGAAGCAGCAGCCAAGAGAACCACAACATAAAGATAATACGGATTACTGACTCCAGAACGGAGGAGAGTGCGGAAGGAATCATGTTCTGCCTGCCCTGAAAGTAGCCCCGGTATATGGAAGATACGGCAACGATAGAGATCATCGGCGTCATGCTGACAAATGTATAATACACACGACTGTCCGTAAGAAGCACATTGGATACCCATGAGGCGCTGAACAGGGCGACCAGGGTAAACAAGATGCCGAGCGCCAGACTGAGGGTAAGTCCGGTATGCAGAATACGGCGTGACTCTTCAGGACGGTTCTCTCCCTCTGCCTCAGCTACCATTTTGGCGATGGCCAGCGGAATCCCTCCAGTGATTACAGTGATCAGCACGATGAAAAAGGGATAACCCAGCTGATACAGCCCAACGCCTTCAGCACCGACAATACGGGGTAATGCAATGCGCGGAATAAATCCAAGCATCCGGTTAATAATGCCTGCGGCAAGCAGTATAAGCGTTCCTTGGATAAAACTTTGTTTCCTTAGATTACTCAAAGGGCACTCCTTCTTCCCGAAATGAAATAAAACGCTGGCGTTCCTGTCTGTCCAAAAGGTAAGCTTGTGGATGTAGGCTTGTATATTGATATGCGGTACCCTGTCTACTACATGACAAGCTTTGGAAATGACAAGTTTTAACCCGGAAGAAGGAAAGCGGGGGAGTCTGGTCGAATACTAAAAAGTAACATGCGAAAGCGAGCGAACTTTGGAGGTGTCAACACGTGGAATCGATAGAGTGGAGTGATGATGAGCTTGGTGAAGATATCGAAGCCATGTGCCGCAGCAAAGCGGAGGAATTCCGACTCCTCGGCTATGAGTATGTAACAGGCAGGGATATCTGGGATTGCATCAGCCGCAACTATGCCAAGGAGGGCAACCCTCCCCTGCACAAGCTTGTGAACGATATCTATTCCTTGAAGGCCACTAGTTATATGAATTATTTAACGATTGCCGCTTATCGGGGATTAAACTGATACAAGGAACGATTTTCTTTTGCAAATGGCTATAGGAAGCAGTAAAGTAAGAGAAGACCAATTTTGCTTTTCCTATCAAACGGATGGCTTGCCTTGGGCAGAGCCGGCCGTTTCTTTGTGTGAGTATAACACCGTCGTTCCTCCACGAATTGACGGTGATTTCGCACGTAGCTATAATAGGAATATTGAGTAATGAAAGGGGAACTAGCAAGAGCATGAAGAGACTTTTGAGCTTTATCATTACCGTGCTCGTTTTAACAGGCGTCATGGCATTTAGTACTCCCGGACTATTGGACAAGGTTCGACTGGGGCTTGATCTGAAGGGCGGCTTCGAGATTCTGTATCACGCGGAGCCCATGGAAACAGGAGGAGAACTAACCCGTGCCTCGCTGCAGAAAACAGCGGAAAGTCTGGAGAAACGTGCCAATGCGCTTGGAACAAGCGAACCTGAAGTAACCACTGAGGGAACTGACCGCATCCGTCTGAAAATTGCGGGCGTTACCGACGAGGCCGAGGTGCGCAAGAAGATGAAGGAACCAGCGGTTCTGACCTTCCGAAGTGCTGCAGAAGGCGATGCTCCAGGGGTTTACAGCAAGATAGAACTCGTGGGCAGTGACTTTGTTGAGAATGCTGCCGAGGTTCAACGCAACAACTTGAATCAGCCTGAGATCGGCATTACGGTAAAGGATAAGGATAAATTTGCGGAAATTACCAAGCGCCTGCTAGGTAAAGAACTGGCTATTTATCTTGACGAAAATTTGTTATCCGCTCCGCCAACGGTAAGAGCAGTACTTACGGATGGGAAAGCTTCGATTTCCGGAGGTTACACTATAGAACAGGCCCGTGAACTGGCCGATACGATTAACCTCGGTGCCCTGCCGCTGAAGCTGACAGAGAAATATTCGCAAAGCGTAGGCGCTACCTTGGGTAAACAATCCCTTGATCAAACGATCAGAGCGGGACTTGTGGGTTCCCTGATTATCTTGATCTTTATGATCGGCATGTACCGCTTGCCGGGTGTGCTGGCCAGTTTTGCACTCATCCTGCACACATGGCTGCTGATTCTGGTATTTGTCGTTGCCGACTTTACTTTGACACTTCCCGGTATTGCCGCGTTCATTCTCGGTATAGGGATGGCAGTTGACGCCAATATCATTACCAACGAACGGATAAGAGAAGAAATGCGCAGCGGGAAGAGCATATTGTCTTCCGTCAAAGCGGGGAATAAAACCTCTTTCCGGACCGTTATGGACGCCAATGTGACAACTATTATCGTAGCGGCCGTTATGTTCGCATTTGGTACGGGTGCGGTTAAAGGCTTTGCTCTGATACTGATTGTGGAAATTGTGCTCAGTATCGTAACGAACCTCTATTTTGCCCACTGGCTGCTCAGTACACTGGTCAAAGCCGGCGTTCTGAAAAAGCCGAAGCAATTTGGGGTAAAGGAGAGTGACATCCGTGCGCTTTAAGAAAGAACTTGATTTTGTACATTTGAGTAAGTTTTTCTATATCTTTTCCATTGTCCTTACGATACTAGGCTTAGTGTTCCTGGGCTTTCTTGGACTGAACTACAGCGTTGATTTCAAGGCCGGCTCCAATGTCGACGTGGCGCTGTCCAAGACGATTACACAGGAAGAACTTAATCCTGCGCTCAGCGGTCTGGGCCTCTCCCATGAACCAAGCCTCACCATTGGTGAGAAACGGGTGAATATCCGTTATGATGAGGTTCTTAAAGAGGAACAGAGCGAGCAACTGCAGGCTGCAATTAGCAAGATTGATGATAAAGCTTCCTTCGAGATCAACACGGTGGATACGGAAATGGCCAAAGAGCTGGCACGTAATGCGATCTATTCTGTGCTGATTTCCTGTCTGGGGATTATCATTTATGTAAGTATCCGCTTTGAATGGCGTTTTGCCCTGGCTGCGATTGTAGCGTTGGTACATGATGCGTTTATGGTTGTTGCGATCTTTTCGATTTTCCGCCTGGAGGTGGATTTGACCTTCATTGTCGCGGTGCTGACCATTATCGGTTATTCCATCAATGATACCATCGTTATCTTTGACCGGATTCGCGAGAATTTGCGCTTCGGTAAGCAGAAGTCTTATGAGGACCTTAAGGGACTGGTGAACAAAAGTGTGAGCCAAACCCTGATGCGTTCCCTCTACACAGCGTTTACGGTATTTATTGCTGCATTCTTCCTGCTTATCCTTGGCGGAGAGTCCATCAAAATGTTCTCACTTGCGATGGTTATCGGTTTGCTATTCGGAGCCTATTCCTCGATCTTTATCGCGAGTCCACTCTGGCTGCTGCTGAAGAAGCGCCAGAAGACTCCAGTGAAGAACAATCCGGCCAAAGCTTAAAATTTCCTGTCCCGAAAAGCCGCGTCAAAGGCGACGCGGCTTTTCGAATCTTTGGAGTGGAATGGGCAAACTTCAATCATCATGAGATTACTCGCTACCCGGCAAGGAGGCCTCGTTATGAATGACAAACAATCACCGCAAAGTGAGACGGTTGCCTGGACCGGAATCGTCAGCGATGTTGCATTAGCTTTGGCTAAAGGAAGTGTTGGCTATTTCTCCGGCAGCAAAGCCTTGCTGGGTGATGCTTTATATTCTGGAGCAGACGCTGCAGCCAAGCTGGCGGATACTCTTCCGTGGCGCTCAGAACAGGTTAAGAGGAATAAAGAAACAGAGCGTACCCAGAAAGGGCAACGTAATAAGGAACCGATTGTCGCGATCCTTTTTTCAGTTCTTATTCTAATGGGCGGGCTGCAAATTGCCTTCTCGGCAATTCGCGATTTAACCCGAGGACATTTATCACCCACTGGAGAGGCGGCGATTGTCACCGTCCTGATCTCCATCGCGTTTAAAGAGGCTATCTTTCAATATCAATATCGTTATTTTAAGAAAATTGGCGATGGCAGCCATGCCGCATACGCGGATAACCACCGTTTCAGTTTATATACTTCGATTACCGTATTCGTCGGGATTGCCGGGTCGTTTGCCGGAGGATATCTGAACTGGAATCCGCTGCTGTATATGGACCCGATTGCCGCTCTTCTAACCAGCGCACTAATTATCCGCAAAGGGTATTCGCTGATTACGACTTCTGTATTGGCCCAGAGGGATCAGGAACTTCCTTCCGCGGAGACGGCCAGCTTTATTGAAACCGTGGAACGGGTGCATGGTGTTATTCGTGTAGAGTATTTAAAAGCACTTGAGCAGGGGCGTTACGTGAACCTCCAAGTTAAAATCAGCGTTAACCCGCGGATTACCGTGACGGAAGCCCAGGATATTTCGGAATGCGCCAGGAAGCTACTGCAGCACCGTTTTGTCCATGTGGGCGAGGTTCATATGGATGTTGTGCCTTATGATCCGGGTTATCCTTACAAAAGCAACTATGAGCTCGTGGACAACGATAGCCCCACGCTGCTTCAGTAGTTCGCAGGGTGAGAGAAAGGTGAACTTAATTGCTTCATTCAAAAACAAGATGGCATTCTCCGGCAGCCGATCCCATTGCAGTAGAGGAATTGGCCCGGAGCCTTTCTATTTCCCCGCTCCTTTCATCACTGCTGGTAACCAGAGGTTTGGGGACGGCTGCTGATGCTTTGCAATTCATGGATGGAGGCGCGGAGGATAGACATGATCCGTTCCTGCTGAAGGGAATGGCCGAAGCGGTTCCACGGATCAAAAAAGCATTGCAAGAAGAAGAACATATTCTCGTGTACGGTGATTATGATGCGGATGGAGTGTCCAGCACCGCGCTGATGATCTATCTGCTGCGTTATCTGGGGGCATCCTTTGACATTTATATTCCCCATCGTTCAAATGAAGGCTATGGGCTGCACAATCATGCGCTGGACTGGGCGGTACAGCAGGGAGTGTCGCTGGTCATTACCGTAGACACCGGAATTAGCGCCTATCATCAGATCGCTTATGCGACAGAGCTTGGAATCGATGTGATCGTAACGGATCATCACGAGCCGCCTGAACTGTTGCCGGAGGCCTTTGCACTGATTAATCCCAAGCTTCCTGACTGTCCTTATCCTTTCAAGGGCTTGGCGGGTGTAGGGGTTGCCTACAAGTTGGCCGAAGCCATGCTTGGAGACGAGGTGCCGGAGGAATGGAGCGAAATCGCGGCCATCGGTACAGTTGCCGATCTCATGCCGCTGCTTGGTGAGAACCGCAGTCTAGTGCGCAGAGGGCTCTCCAGTATGCGGCACTCACCTTTTCCGGGTATCCGGGCCTTGCTTGATGTAAGTGGTGTAACGATGAGTACAGTAAGCGCTGTAAATATTGCCTTTGGCATGGCGCCGCGCATTAATGCCAGCGGCCGGCTGGATCACGCAGGCCGTGCTGTGGCTTTGCTCACGACCACAAATTCCGGGGAAGCTGAACAGCTTGCCGGAGAATTAGATCTGCTTAACAAAGAACGTCAGCTGGTCGTGGAAAGAATCGTCACGGAAGCCACAGCTAAATTTGAGCAGCAGACCGCAGAGGGAACACTGCCGGACATTATTGTTCTTGCTGATCAAGGCTGGAATGTCGGCGTAGTGGGTATTGTGGCCTCTAAGCTGCTGGACAGGTATTACCGTCCGGTGATTATACTGGATGTTCACCCCGAAACCGGGGTGTGCAAAGGTTCTGCCCGCTCGATTCCCGGTTTGGATATTTATGCGGCGCTTTCTTCCTGCGCCGGACTGATGGATCATTTCGGCGGCCATCCAGCTGCAGCAGGGATGAGCCTGCATCGTGATAAGCTGGAAGACTTCGCGGCAGCGCTTAATGAGTTTGCAGCCTCCGTTCTGCAGCCGGAACATTTCATGCCTGTGACAGCTGCGGACGGTGAAACGGCGATCTCTGATTTAACGCTGCAGGCCGCACTGGATTTGGACAGACTGGCTCCCTTCGGGATGGCCAATCCGCTGCCCAAGTTTATTGTTCGCGGAGCTGCGGTGAAGGAGACCCGCAAGATGGGGCAGGATGGCAAACATCTCAAGCTGGTCTTGCAGCAAGGCAAGCATACGATTGAGGCGGTAGCCTTCGGCAAAGGTGCATTAGCCCAATTGCTACCAGGAGGCACTATGGTTGATGTCCTGGCGGAGCTTTCGGTGAATGAATGGAACGGCTCGCGCAAACCTCAGCTGATGCTGCAGGATTTGGCAGTCCCGAATGCGCAGCTGCTGGATTTGCGCGGAACTGCTGATGCAGTGAAGCAGGCGGCTACCCTCAAAGAACTGCTGCTGCAATACAGCAGCGGAACTTCCTTCAGCGCTGCAGCTGTATTTCACAACAGCCGCATGACGCCGCTGAATCAATTGAAAGGCATGTCGCTTTGGGTATATGATGAGAATGCTGGGATCTCCGTGCTGAATCAAGGACAAGCCGAAACTGGTGAAGGCAAGGTTTCCCTGCTTTGCCTGCTGGACATGCCGGATACACCGGAGCAGCTGGATGCGGTGCTTGCTGCTTTTCCACAAGCTGAGAATATCGCATTGCTGCACTCCATTCGGGACGGCCGTGACCGGCTGCAAATACCGACACGTGATCATTTCAAGTCGTTATATAAATTGCTGGCTTCGATTGCTGCTGCGGCGACACCGGAGCATGAGGTGCTGCTGCGGCTTAGCCGCCAGTCTTCACTCAGTGTACGCATGCTGGGCAAGATGCTTGAGGTGTTTGAGGAACTTGATTTTATCAAGCGCAGCAACGGGACCGTTACCTTTGTTACCCAGCCTGCGGCGAAAAGTCTTACGGCCTCCCGGCATTTTGTCAGACTGGGTGAGACTGCGGAAATGGAGCAATATTTCATGGAAGGCAGCCTCAGCGAGCTGCAGGAATGGATGCTGTCCCGCCGTTTAGGAGCATCCTAGGGCGGAATGGATTGGAGGCTTTGCTTCCGAAGCAAGTTTGTTTGAAGAGAATTCAGTGAGGGAATCGCTCACAACTTTTAGGAGATGATCATGTTGGATTTAAAAGACAGTATTCGTGTGATTCCGGATTTTCCGCAAGTGGGAATCAGCTTTAAAGATATTACTACATTGCTTAAAGACGGCGACAAATACCGCCAGGCGATTGATGAGCTTAAAGCGCTTGTTTCACATCTGCAGATTGACGTAATTGCCGGTCCTGAGGCGCGCGGTTTTGTAGTCGGCGCACCGCTGGCTTACGCGCTGGGGGTCGGATTTGTACCGATTCGCAAGAGTGGCAAACTTCCTTACGAAACCATTGAAGTGGGTTATGATCTGGAATACGGCAAGGATAAACTGGCCGTTCATACCGATGCCATCAAGCCGGGACAAAAGGTGCTGATCGCTGATGACTTGCTGGCTACCGGCGGTACCATTGCCACATCAGTTAGTCTGGTGGAACAGCTCGGCGGCAAAGTTGTCGGCGCTGCTTTCCTCATCGAACTGGTAGAGCTTGCTGGCCGCAACAAACTTTCGGATATTGAAGTGATATCCCTGATGACTTACGAAGACTAATTTCAAACGGGATAACTTTTCCCGGGAAATAAAAAGCGGATCGCTGTCGAATGAAGACAGTGGTCCGCTTTTATTAATATAATTGATTCGTTTTCCACCGCATATAGCGGGTACAATCAAGAAATCTGGGGACAACAGCGGCCGGAAGTCCAAATATTCACCGTAGCTACGTCCTCGCCCAAATGGGGGACAGCTTAAATTAATCTGTATAAATACTATAAACGGATGCCATCCTGAAGCAGATGAGCATCCGTTTTCTTCATATATAAGTATTCGGGGTCTAATGGGCGGATTTCTCATCTTCCTGCTCGTTTGACCAGCCAAGAACCTCGAACAGCTTGAAGAACAGAGACAGAACCATACCGACAATCGTAGCCAGTGCCATTCCTTTAAGCTGCATATTGCCCAGGTTCAGGGAGATGCCGCTGATACCGACAACAAGCACCAAGGTAGCCAGAATCATATTGGTTGCTTTGGAGAAGTCGACCTTCTGCTCTACAAAGATCCGCAAACCGGAAGCCGCGATAACCCCGAACAGCAAGAGAGAGACTCCGCCCATTACCGGTGCGGGGATATTTGCAATGATAGAAGAGAAGGTGCCGGAGAACGAGAGCAGAATGGCAATGACAGCTGCTCCGCCGATCACATACACCGAATACACTTTGGTTAAGGCCATAACACCGATGTTCTCGCCGTAAGTAGTATTAGGAGTAGAACCCATGAATCCGGAGAGGACGGTGGAAATCCCGTTCCCCATTAGCGAGCGGTCAAGACCAGGATCTTTCGCCAGATCTTTGCCGACAATGTTGCTGGTTACGAGCAAGTGGCCGATGTGTTCAACGATAACGACAAGGGATACAGGAATAATGGTGAAGATTACTTCCCAGTCAAAGGATGGGGTGACGATCGTCGGGTGGGAGAGGAACTGAGCTTCGGAAATGGCACCCGTGTTAACCTTGTGCATAATATAGGCCAGCACATAACCGGTAACAATCCCGATCAGAATATGAATGATTTTGGGGAAGCCCCGGAAGAGTACTGCGCCAATAACCGTTACACCCAGCGTTACCATAGACAGCGTAATTGCGCTTCCGTCCGGTGTCCAGTCGGCAGCACTCACACCTTCAGGAGCGATCAGTCCGGCCATACGTGCAGCAACCGGTACCAGTTCCAGTCCGATAGTTGCTACGATTGCGCCCATAACCGCCGGAGGGAACACCACATCAATCCAGCCTGTACCGGCATAACGGACGACTAAAGCGACGAGAATAAAGATAATACCGGTAACAATAAACGCTCCTAGTACAAGCGAATATCCATGCATATGATCGCTCTCGTTTTTGGTAAGCACGCTGAGTACCGGTGAGATAAAGGCAAAGCTTGATCCAAGATAAGCCGGGATTTTGCCGCGGGTAATCAGGATGTAGAGCAATGTGCCGATACCGTTCATCAACAGGATCATGCCAGGGTCTACCCCAAACAGGTTGGGGACAAGCACCGTGCTGCCGAACATGGCGAATAAATGCTGAAGACTTAGCAGAAATCCCGGGCCCCAAGGGAGTTTCTCATTAACTTGAAATTCGCGTTGCAATGGAGTTCACTTCTCTTTCTTTATGTAGTTTTAGGTTAGGTCGCGGAAAACCGCTTTTACTAGATTAAATAGTACGGCGACTTTTTACAACAACAATTTTACAGATGCCACGAAATTGCCCATACTTTGAGGCTAAGCCTGCAGGAATGCCACACTATGGCAAGTGTTGACGTAATCCATCGTAAGCGTCATAATTATAAACAACTTTAAACTGCGTGTAGTGCAGCCTGGAATAGCTGATAACCCTGCAAACCGGACACACCTTGCGGGTTCATTCATTAAATAGATAAACTCCATTACGGAATTTTTCTTTATAGAAAGGAAACGGATACGACGAGAATGGGCATAGAGCAATTAATTGAAAAGGCTAGCGCCTATATAAAAGAAAAAGATCTTCTCCGCATCCGGGAAGCTTATGAATTTGCCGATCAGGCTCATCACGGGCAGGTTCGGAAATCGGGGGAGCCATACATTCTGCATCCGCTCGCGGTCGCAGATATTGTCGTGAATATGCAGATGGATGTCATATCCATTATTGCAGCGTTGCTGCATGATGTCGTAGAAGATACAACGGTGTCACTGGAGCAGATCCGCGAGAATTTTGGCGATACCTGTGCCATGCTGGTGGATGGTCTGACGAAGCTGGAACGCATCCGTTTCCGTTCCAAGGAAGAGCAGCAGAACGAGAATTACCGCAAAATGTTCATTGCTATGGCTCAGGATATCCGCGTCATTGTGATCAAGCTGGCGGATCGACTGCATAATATGCGGACACTGAAGTACCAGTCAGAAGAAAGCCAGCGCCGCATTTCTTATGAAACGCTGGAGATTTTCTGTCCCATTGCAGACCGTTTGGGGATATCGGCGATTAAATGGGAAATGGAGGATATCGCTCTCCGTTACCTGAATCCGCAGCAATACTACCGTATTGCCAATTTGGTGCATAAAAAACGGGCGGAACGCGAAATGTTCATTGAGAGCGTAATCGGCCGCATTCGTGCCAAACTCGATGAAATGGGCATTGAAGGCGATCTCTCGGGACGTCCCAAGCATATTTACAGTGTCTATAACAAAATGAGCACCAAAAACAAGCAGTTTAATGAAATCTATGATCTGCTCGCTATCCGCATTATCGTCGACAACATTAAGGATTGTTATGCCACATTAGGGATTATTCATACTCTTTGGAAGCCGATGCCCGGACGTTTCAAGGATTATATAGCCATGCCCAAAGCGAACATGTACCAATCGCTGCATACGACGGTAGTGGGTCCAGGCGGAGAGCCAACGGAAGTGCAGATCCGTACCTGGGAGATGCACCGCACCGCCGAGTTCGGGATTGCCGCCCACTGGGCTTACAAAGAAGGAAACAGCAATAACGTCAATCCGGAGAACCGGATGCCGTTCTTCCGCGAAATCCTGGAACTGCAGCATGAAGCCAAGGATGCGGAAGAGTTTGTGGAATCGCTCAAAATGGATTTTTTCTCCGACCTTGTCTTCGTATTTACCCCGAAGGGCGAGGTTGTGGAGCTGCCGGCAGGTTCCGTTCCGCTTGATTTTGCCTTCCGTATCCATACGGAGGTAGGTAACCGGACTATCGGCTCCAAGGTGAACGGGCGGATCGTGCCGCTGGATCACAAGCTGAAGACCGGGGATATCGTGGAGATCCTGACCTCGAAGAATTCGTATGGTCCCAGCCGGGACTGGTTGAAGATAGCACAATCCTCGCATGCACGGAGCAAGATCAAGCAATGGTTTAAGAAGGAGAAACGCGAGGAGAACGTTGAAAAAGGCCGTGAAGCGATCGAACGCGAGCTGAAACGTCTCAATGTTGAAGTATCGGATTGGCTTACGGAAGATAAGCTGACTGAAGTATCGAAGAAATTCGCTTTTGGCGATTTGGAAGATATGCTCTCGGCAGTCGGTTTCGGGGGGATTACTGCGGCGCAGATCGCCTCCAAGCTCACGGAGAAGCTGCGCAAGGATCAGGAAGAGGCCGCGGGGCATCTGGAGCTTACTTCTGAGATGAAGGAGATTAAGTCCAGCGGAGAGAAACGGAATCAGCCAACCAACGGAGTGCGTGTAAAAGGAATTGATAATCTTCTGGTCCGTTTTGCACGATGTTGCAATCCGGTCCCCGGCGATGACATTATCGGTTATGTGACGCGCGGACGCGGCGTTTCCGTCCACCGCGAGGACTGTCCGAACATTCCGGGCGATGGTGACGGGGAAGAGTCGGCACGTGTGATTGAAGTGGAATGGGAAGGCAGTATGGAAGCCAACTACAGTGTTGATATTGAGATTACCGGCCATGACCGCAACGGCCTGCTCAATGAAGTGCTGCAGGCGGTGTCAGAGAGTAAGACTAACATTTCTGCGGTCACCGGACGCTCCGACAAGAACAAGATGGCGATGATTCATATGACGATCCTTATCCGCAATACAGACCATTTGCAGTCAGTGGTCGATCGGGTGAAACGGGTCAAGGATGTATATACGGTTAACCGCATTATGCAATAAGGCAAGGAGTGGAACGCACCAATGAGAGTGGTCGTGCAGCGCTGCAAGGAAGCAAAAGTTACCGTGGATGGGACAGTCACTGGAGCTGTAGGCCAAGGCCTGATGCTGCTTGTCGGCGTTACTCATGAGGATACGGAGAAGGATGCTAAATATTTGGCCGACAAGATCGCCGGATTGCGCATTTTTGAAGATGAATCCGGCAAAATGAACTTCAGCGTCACCGAGACCGGCGGAGCAATCTTGTCCGTGTCGCAGTTTACGCTGTATGGAGATTGCCGTAAAGGCCGGCGCCCCAACTTTATGGCTGCCGCAGCACCCGCTGAGGCAGAGCGGCTTTACGACTATTTCAACCATGAGCTGAGAAATGGCGGACTTACGGTGGAAACAGGCGTGTTCGGCGCAATGATGGATGTATCACTAACCAATTGGGGCCCGGTCACCCTGATTCTGGACAGCCGGAGTTAGCTGCGAAATTTAATTGCCGCTTTGGCTAAATTTAAGATGTTTACGTGCATCAAGGATGCCGCGTGGGGTTCCGTTCCAAGGACCCTATGCGGCATCCTTTGCTTTTTCCCTGCGGATAGGCGGGTTCTGGGCTGGATAAACTAAGGGAGAGTCATAATTCACCGAGGAACAGGGAGTCCAGCATGAGACAATCACAGAAAGCATGGGTATGGAGCGTCTTGCCGGCATATGCGGCCGGAAGTTCTGCAGAAGCCGCTGCGGCGGCCAAAGGGACCGTGGAGCAACAAGAGACTGACGTGTTGAAAGGAAGAAGCCGCAGCCTCCTGCCGCGCACTTGAAATGCTTGGGAGGCTGCGGTTTTTGGTATATTGGGCGTAACTCTTTTTATAGCGTAAACGGATGAAAAGAAAGGTAAGCAGCTGCACTTCGTTAGAAAGCGCTGCAATAAGGGTAATAAGAAGACGAGAACAGAAAAGTGGAGAGGAGAATTAATCTCATGAGTAAAGTTGCATTTCTGCTCGCCAACGGTTTTGAAGATTCCGAAATGAAGGTACCTTACGATGAAGTCATAAAAGCAGGGCATCAGGCGGAGATCATCGGTCTGAAGAAAAACGAAACCTTGCTCGGCAAAAAAGGCAGTGTGTCCTATGCAGCCGATAAAGCCATCAGCGAGGTGAAAGCAGCAGACTATGACGCTGTGGTTATTCCCGGAGGCTCGTCCCCGGAAAATTTACGGCTCGATCCTGATATCCTGAGCTTTGTGAAGGAAGTAAGTGGAACAGGCAAGCCGATTGCCTCCATCTGCCACGGACCGCAAATCCTGATCAGTGCAGACTTGCTGCAAGGCCGCACGGTGACATCCTACCCGCCCCTTAAGGATGATGTGGTTAACGCAGGAGCGGAATTTAAGGATGAAGAGGTCGTCGTGGACGGCAATTACATTACTTCACGCACACCAAAAGATGAGCCCGCATTTGTGCGTGAGCTGTTGAAGGTGTTGTAATAAAAGCTTGGCCCCCAAAATCTAAACAACAATCCAAGGAGGGAACGACAATGAGTAGAAGAATCCAGGCTTATTTCAGAACAGAAGATGAAGCAGAAGGCGCTAAGACGGCATTGATTCCTTACGGAGTGGATAATCTGGAAGTATCCCCGTTGACGGATCCTTTAAAAACAGACGGGAATTACAGAAATAATATCCTGATTCCCTTGGTTCCATATAACAACTCCGCGATGACCGGAGGCGCATTTGGCGCTACGGGTGCGGTTGCAGGCTCCGGCCCGATTGTCGGTGCACCTATTGTACCGGCAATCGATGTGAATGACGGTCCTGATGATTTGGATAACCGCAGTGCGGGGGATGTCCGGAATCATGCTGAATTTGACGACAGGGATTTGGATGATCTTCGTTATGTCATGGAAGTTAAGGTGGCTGACGGCAAACAGGATGAGGTTATCGAGGCGCTGCGCCGGAAGCGTGCCTACGTGGAAATCTTTGATTAAAAAGAGAGCATGCTCTCTCGCAGATGAATAGTTGCGAAACTACAGCTCCGCCGATCCGTTACAGGGATTGGCGGAGTTTTTTAAAATCCAAGAATAGTAATATTTCTTTTATTTCTCTGGACAGGGAATTATGTTGTAGTGTAAAGTAGTCCTTGTGTTTCAGTAGGGGATTGTCCAAATTTATAAAACGCTTTCTTTTCTGTAATACAACCGTAATATTACATTCATGATTCCTTAATATAGCGTGTTTATAATAGAAGCATGACCCCCTTTTTTATAATATATGATGATGGACCTGCAGCAATCGGCTGCAGGTCACTTTTTTTGTAATAGCTTTTTTTATTGGATTCCTTGACTTTAGCGCAGTGGTTCAGTAGAATCTAACAATATACAGATTGTCATAAAGTTTTGATGACGGGACCAAGTAATCCGTACCCCACAACCCCAGAGAGGAATCCCCCGCAGAGATGGATATCGTCCTACCATAGGATGAGCTTACCGTTTCCGCCCGGCTGCAAGGATTCTGTTGATGAACGGATGAATGACCTCCCCGAGAACGCACGGCGAAAGCAGGCAATGAAGATTGCCGGAAGTCAGTAGCCGATTGCGCGTAGGCGGGCGTTAACCGCTTAGAGCGGATTCAGGCAGTTGCATGGATTCGGAATGTGGGTGGTACCACGGGTGTATTATTAGGTTGATAATAATCCCTCGTCCCTGTTTGTTATAAACAGGGCGAGGGATTTTTTGTTTTTTTTAGAAGTTGACAAACAGACAGGCAAGAGGGGTTATTTTCAGGAGGGATAGGCTGTGGCTAAAGAAAGATTCGAGAAACCGACAGGCACGCAGGATGTGCTTCCGGGTGCGGTTGAGAAATGGCAGTATGTTGAAGGGAAGGCCAGGGATCTTTGCCGCCGGTTCAATTACCGGGAGATCCGCACTCCTATGTTCGAGCACACTGCGCTGTTCGAACGCGGTGTAGGGGAAACAACGGACATTGTGGAAGGCGAGATGTACACCTTCAAGGATAAGGGCGACCGCGATCTGGCACTTCGTCCGGAAGGAACGGCCGGTGTGGTCCGTGCTTATGTTCAGAACAAGCTTTACGGTGAGCCGGATGTAAGCAAGCTGTATTATATCGGTCCCATGTTCCGTTATGAGCGTCCGCAGGCGGGAAGATACCGCCAGTTTCACCAATTCGGCATCGAGGCATTTGGAGCAGTGGATCCGGCGATTGATGCGGAAGTGATTTCCCTAGGGTACCAGTTCTATAAGGATCTGGGACTGAGGGATGTAAGGGTAGAGCTGAACTCCGTGGGCAACGTACCTAGCCGTGCGGCGTACCGGGAGAAGCTGCTGGATTTCCTGAGACCGATGAGGGACAACCTTTGCAGTGACTGCCAGCGGCGTATGGACCGCAACCCCTTGCGGGTGCTGGATTGCAAGGTCGACCAGGACAAATTCGGCGGTGCGCCTTCCATTCTGGACAGCCTGGATGAAGAATGCACAACTCATTTTGAGAAGGTCAAAATGCATTTGGATATCATGGGTGTGGAGTACAGCATCAATCCCCGTCTGGTACGCGGACTGGATTATTACACGCATACAGCGTTTGAATATAAAGCAGCCGGCATCGGATCTATCGACACGGTCGGCGGCGGCGGCCGTTACAATGGTCTAGTGGAGGAAATCGGCGGTCCGGATCAGCCGGGCATCGGTTTTGGCATCGGGCTGGAGCGGATCCTGCTGATTCTGGAGAATCAAGGGGTAGAGCTGGAGACGGTGAAGCCGCTGGATGTATACTTTGTGGCACTTGGCGAAGCGGCCGATCTGGAGATTACGAAACAATTGTTCATTCTGCGCAGTCTTGGCTTTTCTGCAGAACGGGATTATCTGGGCCGTAAGATGAAGGCGCAGATGAAATCGGCCGACCGCATGTCGGCTCGGTACACAGCGATTCTCGGTGAAGATGAGCTGAACAGCGGCGTCATTGCGCTGAAATCGATGGCTACTGGCGAGCAGCGGACCATCAAGCTGGAAGAGCTGGGACAGTCGCTGGACTAGACAGCTTGGCATGAAGTAATTGTATTGTTGCAAGAGGAAGAAAGTCTCACTGATTCATATAAGCGCAGTTACTTTTAACCATGAAGGGGTAGAATATATTATGACTAGAAGCCATCACTGTGGACAATTGACGCCGGAGCATATCGGCCAGACCGTAACTCTGAACGGATGGGTGCAGACCCGCCGCGACCTTGGGGGCGTACTTTTTATAGATCTCCGCGACCGCAGCGGAATCGTACAGATCGTTTTCAATCCCGACTATTCCGGCGAAGCGCTGCAAATTTCAGATAAAGTGCGCAGTGAGTATGTGCTCGCTGTTACGGGGAAAGTGGTTAAGCGAGACGAAGAAACCATTAACCGCAACCTGCCTACAGGAGAGATTGAAGTGCAGATTACGGATATTGAAGTACTCAATGCCGCGAAAACGCCGCCGTTCTTCATCGAAGACGGTGTGGAAGTGGACGAATCCTTGCGGATGAAATACCGCTATCTCGACCTGCGTCGTCCGGAGATGTACAAAACGATGCTGCTTCGTTCCAAATCGGCGAAGATCTTCCGCGACTTCCTGGATAACGAAGGTTTTATTGATATCGAAACACCAATCCTGACCAGAAGTTCACCTGAAGGCGCCCGTGATTATTTGGTGCCGAGCCGGGTGCATGAAGGCGAGTTCTTTGGACTTCCGCAATCGCCGCAAATCTACAAGCAGCTGCTGATGGTCGGCGGTATTGAGCGCTATTATCAAATTGCCCGCTGCTTCCGTGATGAAGATTTGCGCGCTGACCGCCAGCCGGAATTCACCCAGGTCGACATCGAGACCTCCTTCATGCCGCAGGATGATCTGCTGTCGATGATGGAGACCCTGATGCAGCGCCTGCTTAAAGAAACGATCGGCGTCGAAATTGCCCTGCCGTTCCAGCGTTTGACTTATGCCGAAGCCATCGGCAAATACGGCTCAGATAAGCCGGACCTGCGTTTTGGCCTGGAGCTGGTTGAAATGAATGACATCGTGGCCAGCAGCGGCGTCAAAGTATTCGCCTCTGTGATCGAAAAGGGCGGAGAAGTAAAATGCCTCAACGCCAAAGGCTGCGGTACCTGGACCCGTAAAGAGATCGACGATCTTGGACCATATGCCGCGCGTTACGGAGCCAAAGGACTTGCCTGGATTCAAGTGAAGGATGGCGAATTCAAGGGGCCTATCGTGAAGTTCTTCACCGAGGAAGAGATTGCTGCTGTGAAGGAACGTACCGGTGCCGAAGAAGGCGACTTGCTGCTCTTCTCTGCTGATAATAAAAAAGTGGTAGCCGATGTACTGGGTGCGCTTCGCCTGAAGATCGGACGCCAGCTCGGCCTGATTGACGACAATGTGTTCAAGTTCGCATGGGTTACTGAATTCCCGCTGCTTAGCTACGACGAAGACCAGAAACGTTATGTGGCAGAACATCATCCGTTCACACGTCCGATGGATGAAGACCTGCACCTCTTTGAGACTGATCCGGGTGCTATCCGTGCCCAGGCTTACGATATCGTGCTTAACGGCTACGAGGTAGGCGGCGGTTCCCAGCGTATCTACAAACGTGAGGTACAGGAAAAAATGTTCGATGCACTCGGCTTCTCAACGGAGGTTGCTTACGAGAAATTCGGCTACCTGCTGGATGCATTTGAATACGGCACACCTCCGCACGGCGGGATTGCCTTTGGTTTCGACCGTCTCGTAATGCTGCTTGCCGGCCGCACCAACCTGCGCGAAACCATTGCCTTCCCTAAGACGGCAAGTGCGACTGACCTGCTGATGGATGCACCGGCACCGGTAGATGCAATACAATTGGAACAGCTGCACATCAAGCTGGCTCCGAAACCTGAGAAGGTAAAGAACTAAATCTAACCAGGCCTAAGCGGAGCGGCAGCGCTGCTTCGCCGGCTTTTTGAAGGAGGCGCTACATCATGCTGCATCAGTTCTCGCGTACGGAGCTGGCCATTGGACCGGAAGGTCTGGAGATTTTGAAGAACAGCACAGTGGCCGTGCTCGGCATTGGCGGCGTAGGGGCCATGTCGGTTGAGGCTCTGGCCCGTACAGGTATCGGCCGCATTATCCTGATTGATAAAGACGCAGTGGATATCACCAATATCAACCGCCAGATTCATGCGCTTACGACAACCATCGGCCAGAAAAAAGCGGATTTGATGGTGGACCGTGTCAAGCTGATCAATCCGGAATGCGAAGCCATTGCCCTGAATATGTTCTACACGGAAGAAACCTATGAGGAACTCTTCAAATACAAGCCCGATTTCGTCATTGACGCTTCGGATACGATTATTTACAAGATCCATCTCATTAAAGAATGCCTGAGCCGGGGAATCCCGATGGTTTCCAGCATGGGCGCAGCTAACAAAATGGACCCGACACGCTTTAAGGTGGCTGACATTTCCAAGACGGAGATGGACCCGATTGCCCGTGTGATCCGCCAGAAGCTGCGCAAGGAAGGGATCAAAAAAGGTGTGAAGGTTGTCTTCTCCACCGAGAAGCCGGTGAAACCGCGTGTGGATGTGACCGAGCAGATCGTTCCCGAAGATGCACCGGACAGACGCAAGGCCCAACTGCCGCCTGCCAGCAACTCGTTTGTGCCTCCGGTAGTTGGACTCATTATGGTGAGTGTAGCCGTACAGGACCTTTTGAAGGCTGGCGGAGTAAACGTATAAACGAAAGCAGGCCTATCTCAGCTCGAACTAACCAAAGGACAAAAGGGCGTGCAGCCGGATTCCGGCTGCTTACGCCCTTTTATTGTGATTTTGAAATCCGGAAACAACGCAGGAATGCTGTATTGGCAGCGGAATTTACCATCAGTGGAGGTATTTAGATGAAATCGAATTTTTGGCGAAATAGCGTAGGTCTGGAGCCGGGCGACAACTGGAAACAGGAATGGGCGGCTGGGATCCTATCGTATTTTGCTTCTGTATATATTGTTATGGTCAACGCTGCTATTCTGCATGATGCGGGGATGCCGCTGCGGGCCGGTATGGTGGCTACGCTGCTGACGGCAATTACCGGCTGTCTGCTTATGGCCTTCGGCGGCAAGACACCGATTATCGTCGTTCCGGGAATGGGGATCAACGCCTTTTTCACCTATACGCTGGTGCATTCCATGAAGCTGGATTGGCGGGAAGCGCTCGCTGTTGTAGTTGTGACCGGAGTGCTGTTTGCGATTGTGGCGTTCACCTCGCTATACCGTATTCTCAGCGACGCGATCCCTCATAATCTGCAGCATGCGATTACTGTCGGAATCGGCTTGTTTCTGACCTTCATTGGCCTGCAAAAAAGCGGAATCGTCATCGCCCACCGGACGACATTTGTCGCGATCGGACATTTCAGCGACCCTGCCGTGATAACCTCTTGCGTAACCCTGGTTCTGGCACTGGTGCTGTTCATCCGCGGAACACGCGGGGGACTGCTGATCAGCATGATTGTGGGCACAGGACTTGCCTATCTGTTAGGTGCGTCGCATGCCCCGGGCCAGGAGGATTCCGGCCATGTGTTTTCCGGCTATGGCGATGTATTTGCCGGAATGGACTTGAGCCGGGGAATCAGCCTTGTGTTCTGGATTGCCGTGTTCCTGATGCTGTTGATTGTTGTGTTTGAAAATATCGGGCTGATCTCTTCCCAGACATTGATGGCAGGACGCCCGGAGCGATTCAAGAGCAGCCTGCGCGCGTTGTCCATCGCTAATATTGCGGCAGGCCTGTTCGGCAGCAGTCCGGTAGTCGCTGCCGCAGAATCGACTGCAGGCATCGCGGCCGGCGGAAAGTCCGGGCTTACCTCGCTGGTTACCGGCATGTTGTTCGGGGCAACCTTCCTGTTCATCCCGCTGCTGGCTTATGTGCCGGACAGCGCCATCGCACCGATCCTGATTGTAATCGGCGGTCTTATGGTGCAGAGCGTACGTGAGATGGATCTAAGCGATATGACCGAGCTGTTTCCGTCCTTCCTGATCATGGTAATGATTCCGTTCACCTATAGCATTGTCGACGGTATGGCTTTTGGCTTCATTACTTATCCCATCGTTAAACTCGCTATGGGCCGGGGCAAGGAAGTGCCGCCTGCGCTGTACGGCATCGCCGGACTTTTTGTGGCGAATTTTGTATTGCATGCCTTAATGGGTTGAACCTGGCGAAGCGGCTTATCGAGACTCGCCTGTATACTAGAATTTGAAATATGTGGATTTCACCGGTCTGTTGTGATATGATGAGTATCCTTTTTGTGTGAGTGAAGCCAGTCTTGCACGAGATCATTCTTTAAGATTACTTTTAGGAGGTAACTGAAATTGGAAGACGACTTTCAAAGTGCCTATCAAGAGGAAGAAGACAGGCTGAACAGCGCGCTAACAGAGATCGACACTGTTCTGGAGAGACTGCGCAGCATACCGGTGTACACAGGAAGCGAGTATACGGAACAAGTGCTGGAGGATTCCAGAGAACAGAGGCGCAAAGATCTTGCCAAGCTTAGGCAGGAGCCTTATTTCGGACGGCTTGATTTTCAGGGCAATGACGAGGACGAACGCAAGGCACTGTATATTGGCAAAATCGGCGTAGACCGAGAACAGGTAAGCGACCGTCCGCTAGTCATTGACTGGCGCGCACCGGTAGCAAGCCTGTTCTATTCGTTTACAGGCGGAACGGAGCCGGCCTCCTATGAAGCCCCGGAGGGGCTGATTGAGGGGCTGGTATATTTAAAACGCAACGTGGTGATCCGCAAGCAAATTCTGGAGCGAGTGGCGGATACCTACAACCGCGACAGCGACGCCCCGGCCGTATCCGATGAATTTCTCGTATACCGCCTGGGCGAGAATAAGGACAACCGTCTCCGCGATATCGTCTCGACGATTCAGGAGGAGCAGGACAAGATTATCCGCGCCGCGAAGAATACGGCGCTGATCATTCAAGGTGTGGCCGGAAGTGGAAAAACAACGGTTGCATTGCACCGCCTGGCTTTCCTGCTGTATCAATACAAAGAACAGGTCTCCGCGGAGAAAATGATTATTTTCGCCCCGAACCGGATGTTCCTGGATTATATTTCGGATGTGCTGCCGGAGCTTGGCGTGGGCAACATTGCCCAGAGTACCTTCCCGGATTGGGCTGCGGACGTGCTGGGTATCACACTGCCGGAGCAAGATACAGCGGAAACGATGAACCGCTGGTTCGAAACGGCTGGCAGCATGCCGGAGATTACTGAAGAAACACCGGGCCGCTTCAAGGGTTCAACGGTGCTGATGGAGATTATTGAATCCACGATCAAGCTGCTTGAGACCGGTGCGGTGCCGGAGGGGGATTTCATTCCCTGGGAAGGTGCGGTACTGCGGCGTTCGATGATTCTGCGCTGGCATAACGAGGAATACGCCCCCTATCCGCCGGCCAAACGCAAAGAGCGTGTGATGGCCAGAATTCACCGCTGGATTGAGATGGAGCTGAAGAAGAGCCCTTCGCAGGCAGCGCTGAAGGAACGCAAGAAAAAAGCTGCGGCACGCGAGAAGACCTACAGCGGCAAGTGGCCCAAATATGATCCGCTTATGATCTATAAGCAGATTTTCCGGGCAGTAAAGGTTCCGGAGCATTGGCCGGCTGCAGCCCCGGAGATTATTCCGCAAGGCGTGCTGAAGGAAACGGTCAAGGAGCTCAAAAAAGGCATCCTGCGCGAAGAGGATCTGCCGCCGCTGCTCTATATTCATTATCTGCTCAGCGGAAATGATGGCGGGAACCGCTTTGACCATATCGTTATTGATGAGGCGCAGGATTTCTCGCCTTTCCAGATTGCGGTGCTTGATTTATACGTGAAGGGTCATTCCTTTACCATTTTGGGCGACTTGTCACAGGGGATACATGCCTACAAGGGCGTACATGCCTGGGAAGAAATGCAGACGCTGTTTGCACCGGAACATACGGCCTATCATGCACTGACCCGCAGCTACCGGTCCACCATGGAGATCATTGAATTTGCCAACGGCATATTGTCTTCCGGTGTTGGCAGCTCCCTGCTCGCCGTTCCGGTCTTCCGCAGCGGTAACCCGGTCCGGCTGATCTCTTACGCCGATCGTCAGCCGGCAGCAGCCGGGAGTGAGCGCCTCAGTGCCGTCAGAACGGCTCTGGGGGCACTCTCCGGGCGTGAATACCGCACAGTGGCTGTCTTAACCCGCAGCCTGCGGGAAGCTGCTGAGCTGTACGACGCGCTTGCCGGACAGTTTGAGGATCTTCACCTGATTGACGGCAGCATGACTGAATACCGGGGCGGGTTGTCTGTGCTGCCTGTGTATCTGTCCAAGGGGCTGGAGTTCGACGCCGTCATCTTGGCAGACGCGGACAGCGGACATTACGGGGAAGCGGCCTGGGACGCGAAGCTGATGTACGTCGGCTGTACCCGTGCGCTGCATGAACTGTGGCTGCTGCATGACGGGCAGCTGCCGCCTTATGTACAGCTGCTTGGAGAAGAGACAGTCTCCGGCTGGCCTGAACCGCAGTAGTGCAAATATAAAAAGCGGACCGCCTGTCATAAACAGGGCGGTCCGCTTTTTTATATTCTATAGGGCATAACGTCTTATTTCATCTCGTTTTGTTCCGTGATATGGAACCGTTCCACCTGCTGCTGCATATCGGAAGCCATAGCGGACAACGCTGCAGAGGAGGCCGTAATCTCCTCCATGGAAGCAAGCTGTTCCTCCGTTGCAGCTGTTACGCTCTGGAAGGAATCCAGCGCCGCCCGCGAGATGGCAGCCATCTCCTGTACGGAGGCGGCCACTTCAGCCGAGCTGGCAGACATTTGCTCGGTAATCGCCGAAACCTCATGAATTTGTTCTCCCACATGCCGGGTAGACTGCTCAATCTGGATGAAGGCATCGCTTGCTTCCAGCGCCAGATTCATGCCTTGCTCAACGTCTTCGGCCACTTTATGTTTCATTACGTCGTAGGCACTGGCGATCAAGCCGACCATTTCGGTAATGGTCTCCTGAATTTGACCCGCGCTGACATGGGAGGCTTCGGACAGCTTCCGCACCTCACCGGCAACAACAGCGAATCCTCTGCCCTGTTCTCCGGCACGGGCAGCTTCAATAGCTGCATTGAGCGACAGTAGATTGGTCTGCTTCGCGATCGCGGAGATCGCTGTACTTGCTTCTGCTACCTTTGTGCTAAGCCCGTTAAGTTCGGAAATCAGTCCGCCGGACTGCTGAACGGACTGGCGGATCGTCTTCATCTGCTCGCTGACATGCTGCACTCTGGTGCTTCCGGTGTTCACAACCTGCTCAGTCTGCACTGCGGCACTTACAATGGCCTGGGAAGCGGAAGCAATTTTGTGGATGGCTTCGGACATTTCATCCATAGTTACGGCTACCTCGGAGGATGCATGGGCCTGGGTTTCCACGCCGCGGGTGGATTCTTCTACCAGTCCGGTGACATACTCCACAGCCTTGCTGTTCTCGCCGGTGCTGGCTGTCAGCTGCTCACTGGCAGCTGCGAGCTGGCCTGAGGTTTCGGCCACATCCTGCACCATCTTTCGAAGCGACGCTACCATGGCATTATAGTTGCCTGCAAGCTGCCCGATTTCATCTTTACGTGTGGTGTGAACCACTTCATCCAAATAGCCTTCGCTGACGCGCTTTGCCGAACGGTTCAGCTGTTCAAGCGGCTTGGTGATGCGGCGGATAATGAAGAACGTTACTGCAGCGGCCAGAAGCAGCGCAACCAGCAGAACGATAGCTGAGTTATACAAAATAGGATAAACGGCCTCTGTATACTCGCTCTCGGGCAGCACACCGACCAGCTTAAAGCCGCTAAGTTCATTCGTAATGTAAAAGCCATCCATTGCCAAGTCTGTCGCACTGTCTTTGTAGGACACTTTGCCTGCCGGGGCCGCATTCAGCGTATCCAGCAGTCCGCCTGTAACGGGGCTTCCTACCTCCAGAGTGGGATGGTAGATAACCTTATTGCTGCTGTCCAGTATATATACATAACCGCTGGAACCGAGGTTGACATTCTGCGCCAGTTCCATAAGTCCATTCATGCTCAAACTGATTGTAGCTACCCCTTTGCCGTCCTGGAAGGCTCTGGAGATCGGCAGGATGAAGGAGTTTGTAACCTTGGAGAAAATCGGGTTGATAACGGATGTGCGGTCCGGTGTCTTCAGCGCGTCAATATACCAGTCGCGGACCCGGGGATCATAGTCGTTCGGTTTGGAATCAGGCGCGAGCATAAACTTGCCATCGCTGTTGCCTAAAGCGACGATGTCGATCTCAGGATGCTCCGCTTTGAATTTGTTAATCTGATTCCGTACGCGTGGAGAGTTCGCTGTCAGATCAGCTGCAGTAATTTGATAGGCAAGCTGATTCACATTGCTGCTCTCCAGCTGTATTAATTGCTCAAGTGTCTTATCGAGAAGGTGAATGCTCGATTTTGTAGTTTCCTCCATTTTGCCCTGCAGCTCTGTTTTGGAAGTTTCTGAAGAGTTGACAGCTAGTACAAGCGAAGGAACTGCAATGGCGGTAATGATAAAAGCCATTAGTTCGGTTCTGAGTTTCTTGATGCGGAATACTTGTTTGAGGATGTGCCTTTTAGCTGTCATATTATATTCCTCCTGCTTTTAATTACTTCCATATCTATTAGTTAATAGATAATTACTTTTATATTTCGACACTAATCGACTTATTTTTTAGATTTTTCTTAAAAAAATAAGTTCCCATCTGGTGAAGAACAGTTATAACTGTTCTTGAACTTGTAACCTATCCCTGGGTATGGCTTAATAATAAGTGTCCGGCCGGGCAGATTACTCTTGAAGGAGGCTGATTGAAATGATTTCAGTATACGAGGTGGTTTCCGTCTAAGACGGAAATCCGCATAACCGGAGGAGGCCGAAAGGCCTCCTTATTTAAAAAACATAGAAATAAATAATTCACATAAAGTTGTGATCAAAACCAAATGTAGACGCTATCCAATGGTTTTTATATAATGAACTTACGGTATTTACCAAATATGAGCTGAAGAAAGGAGGCAGGTGACGTGATCAATTTATTACAAGCAGTCGTCGGACACAAAGGGACACACCTGTTGAAGGAGGAAGTAAAAAGTGAGTTATGTAAATGGGAAGGATGTGCTCCCCCCGGGCCTGCTCGAAGAGCTTCAGGGATACATCCAGGGTGAATTGCTATACATCCCCAAGAAAACCGAGCAACGGGTAAGATGGGGCGAGAACAGCGGATCCAGGCAGGAGATTGCCAGCCGGAACGAGGAGATATTCTGCAGTCACAGCAGCGGCTGCTCGGTGAACGAGCTGCAGAAGAGATACCACTTATCCGAAGAAAGCATCCGCAAGATTATTTCAAAAATGCGGCTGGCGCTGAACCGCTAGCCTGAACTTTGAACAAAGAGCATGGCACCGCCGGAGGAGGCGAGGTCATGCTCTTTTTAATATAAGGATGTATACGCAGTATGGTATGATAGTGGGAGGTATTCTAATAGTGCCGACCTACAAGATTACAGCAAGGAAGTGGAAGAATGGATTTATTTTCGCTCGGGGAAGACACCGGCAGCGGCCGCCTGCTGGCGGACCGCATGCGTCCGGCGAATCTTGATGAATATATAGGACAAGAGCATATTGTTGGCCCGGGGAAGCTGCTGCGCAGAGCCATTGAGGCAGATCAGGTCTCCTCTATTCTGCTTTACGGCCCTCCAGGCTGCGGAAAAACAACATTGGCCCATATTATTTCCCATCATACACAGGGGGAATTCGTCCGCCTGAATGCGGTCGAAGCTTCGGTCAAGGATGTGCGGGAAGTGATCGAGCGTGCTCAGAGCAATAAGGCATTGTACGGCTCCAAGACCATTTTGTTTCTGGATGAGGTGCACCGCTTCAACAGCTCCCGCCAGGATGCACTGCTTCCCGCTGTAGAGAAGGGGACCATCACCTTTATCGGCGCGACGACGGAGAACCCGTTCCACTATGTGAACGGGGCGTTATTGAGCCGCTCCACGCTGTTTCAGCTGGAGTCTTTAACCAGTGAGCACAGTCTGATTGCTATGAGACGGGCGCTTACCGATGAGAAGCGGGGGCTTGGGTTCATGCAGCTGCAGGTGGATGAAGAAGCTTTGCAGCATATTGCAACAATGGCCAACGGCGATATCCGCCGGGCGCTTAATGCACTTGAGCTGGCTGCCATGACCACTGCGCCGGAACCGGACGGCAGTGTGCATATTACGCTTGCGGTGGCTGAAGAATCCATCCGCCGCCCGATTGTCAAAGCGGATGAATCGACGCAATATGATGTGTTGTCTGCGTTTCACAAAAGTATCCGCGGCTCCAGCGACGCGGCGCTGTTCTGGTTTCTCTATGCTGTGGAGAAGCTGGGGATGGACCCGATGACATTCATCCGCCGGCTGATCGCCGCCAGCAGTGAGGATATCGGCCTGGCCAATCCGCAGGCGATGGTCCAGGCGGTCAGCGCACTGGAAGCCTACCGCAATAACGGCTGGCCGGAAGCCAAGCTGAATATTGCCCAGGCGATCCTGTTTGCGGTGGAAAGTCCGAAATCGAATGCCGTGACCGTGGCAATTTCGAATGCCATGGCCAGTATCGACGAGTTGAAATCGGCTGAAGTACCACTGCATCTGCGCGATACGCATTATAAAGGAGCCGTGAAGCTCGGCCATGAAGGCTACCAGTATCCGCATAATTTTCCGGGCCATTATGTCAAACAGGATTATCTGCCTAAGGCTATTGCACGCCGGGTCTTTTATCAGGCTACTGAACAGGGCAATGAAGCGAAGATCCGCCATAATCAGTCGCTTCGGCGCGGACAGTAGTCATGTAGGAGTTTGAATGTACAACTTTCTCCATTTTATGCATCAGCCGCTTATTTTACAGGGGGAGATTTCATCTCTTTTGTAAAAGAAGCGGTTTTTTGTTTAACGGACTAGCGGTTATTCTGATAGACTCCAATTTTTTTACAAAAATATCTATTTTTTATTACATTTTTGCTATTTTGTATATAGAATTCCATTCCTATATATGGTATATATTTACATAGGATGAAAATCATCCTAAAGACACCCGGAAAGAAGGTGGAAAACTTTATTGGGAATGAATAAGAGTTTGGAGCCACGGTTTGAAGAGTCTGTGCAGAGATGAAATTGAACACAAGGACAAGAAGGACAAGAAGGACAAGAAGGACAAGAAGGACAAGAAGGACAAGAAGGGAGAAGGGCTAAGATGGGCAAAGGGATCAGGAAGGGCTGGGTTTTGTCCTTGAGCTTTATGTTAGCGGTTACATGTTCCGGAGCTGTATTTCATCCATCTGTGGGCACAGCAGCAGCTGCCGACTACAACTATGCGGAGGCACTGCAAAAATCGATTTATTTCTATGAGGCTCAGCGTTCAGGCGATCTGCCGGAAGACAACCGGGTCGAGTGGCGAGGGGACTCCGGACTTTTGGATGGCGCGGATGTCGGCCACGATTTATCCGGGGGCTGGTATGATGCGGGTGATCATG
>NZ_JBOFBG010000040.1:0-68845 GCF_051594305.1 Paenibacillus sp. IHBB 3054
TTCATTGACAGTGGCTTTTTTGTGTTTGTGCAGGGCTGTGGAAATGTTGTGGATAATTTTCAGCAAGCGCAGAAAACTTACACACATGTGGATACAATATTTGATAGGGAACTATCCCTAAATGATGTGGATGAAAGACATATTCTTGGGGATTCGTCAAGAGAAAATCCAAGTAATACACGGGTTTTGTGGATAATATGTGGAATTTGTGGATAGAGACTGTGGAATCGTGGATAACTATTTTTTACCGGAAAGATATTCTTTCCGGTTCTTTGTGCTGCTGTGCATAAGTTGTGGATAACCATTGGATTCTTTATAATCTTTCTTGGCAGATTCGCGTACCTTTTCTGGACTTGATATACTCTTGATAAGCACTATTCTATTTGATAATGAGGTGAAGGTATTGAAGATCAGGCAATTGCAGCTAGAGGATTTTGAGGCAAGCCTTGGCTTGTCCGAGTACGCTTTTCAATTCAAACTTAACGGTGACGACAGAGTAAAAACCAAACAGAAGTTCAAGCCGGAAAGAGCCTGGGGCATCTTTGAGGAAGGGGAGCTAAGTGCGAAGCTGACGCTGCTGCCTCTTCAGGTGTATGTGCAAGGCAAAGCGGTCTCCATGGGTGGGATTGCTGGAGTGGCGACATGGCCGGAGAACCGCAGACAGGGACTGGTGGCCAAGCTTTTGTCCCACACGCTGCAAACAATGAACGAATCAGGTCATACGTTGTCCTTCCTGCATCCCTTCTTGATTCCTTTTTACCGCAGGTTCGGGTGGGAGATCTACTGTGAATATAAGAAGTACACGATACCGGTGGGCGAGTTTCCGCGGAAGGCCGAAATGGAGGGACGTGTAGAGCGCGATAAAGCAAATATTGAAGTAATGGAGCAGTTATACGGGCGCTTTGCTTCCGGGTATAACGGTACGCTGCTGCGTGATCGTGAATGGTGGGAGAATAGCGTAGTGGATGAGGATACACATCATTGTGTGTTTTATTCTTCAGCGGGTGAACCGGGAGGTTATGTGCTCTATAAAATAGAGAACAAAGAACTGGTTATTGATGAATTCATTTTTATGGACGAAGAAGCCCGCCGGGGATTGTGGACTTTTCTCGCCAACCATGATTCGATGGTCACCGCTGCGAAGTTAAAGCTGGTGCCAGCAGATGATATGCTGCCGTTTTTGCTTCCGGATCCCCGCATTCCGCAGGAGAATTATCCTTATTTTATGGCGCGTATTGTTAATGCCAAAGCCTTTGTGGAAGGACTCACCTTTAAGGAACAGAGCGAGCTGCAAAAGCGCACGTTGCATATTGAGGATGAGCATGCGCCGTGGAACGACGGGCTGTGGGAGTGGAAGGTCAATCAGCAAGGTGAGGCATCTTTAATACAAGTGGAGGGTACCGGAGAGCAGGCGGATTTGTACTGCGGTATTGGAACATTGACGGTGCTGCTGCTTGGATACAAACGTCCGGAAGAATTGCACCGCTGTGGGCAATTAACCGGCAGTCTAGAAGCCGTGGAGTGGCTGGAAGGGATTATGCCGCAGGCACAGACCGCGTTGTTGGATTTCTTCTGATCGTAAGCAGCTCTTCCGCTTTGAATAAAGCAGGGAGAGCTTTTTATTTTTCATATAAAAATGCATGTTGATCCAAGGGTTATTCCGAATACAATGGCGGCAATAAGTAAAAAATAAGACTAACCACTTGGAATTCAGTGAGAATATGTTATAATATGAAAAAAGTCAAAGAAAGTCAAAGTCAACGCATCCCGAAAGCAGTCTCTCCTAAGTGTAATGGTCTGAAAGGCAGGACATTGTGTCCGATTCGCCTTCAGGTGCTTGGGTTAAGTTCTTAAGAGATCACCGCCGGACGGATGTACAGCAAGAATTACCCTAACGCTTTGAACACTGGAGGATGAGTGATGCGTAATATCTCCGATATTATCGAACAATATCTGAAGAATATTTTGCATGAAAGTCCCGAAGGTACGGTGGAAATTCAGCGTAATGATCTGGCGGACCAGTTCTCCTGTGTACCGTCGCAGATCAATTATGTCATCAGTACGCGCTTTACTTTGGAGAAGGGCTATGTGGTCGAGAGCAAACGTGGAGGCGGAGGTTACATCCGGATTCAGCGCTTTGAGCTTCCTCAGAATGTGGCGCTTTACGCACATCTCAATTCCACGATAGGCAATGATATTGACCAGAATTCCGCCGAAGGGCTGATTTACCAGCTTGAGGAGGCCCTGTTCTTAACCAAGCGTGAAGCGTGTCTCATGCGCGCCGCTGTTTCCCGGGATTGTCTGACGATTAATCTGCCCTACCGGGATGAGATTCGTGCCAAGATTATGAAAGCCATGCTGATTTCTTTGCTTGGTAAATAATACGAATGGTAAGGGGGACACCGCTTATGCTTTGCCAGGAATGCGGCGTCAAACCGGCTACCCTTCATTTCACCAAAATTGTGAGTGGAGAGAAGACGGAATTTCATATTTGTGAAAGCTGTGCGCGGGAAAAGGGGGAGTTAATTCCCGGAACCGCGGGCGGGTTCTCCATTCACAGCCTGCTCTCCGGTTTACTGGATCTGGAAGGTTCCGGCAAGGAGAAATCCGCGGCAACCCAAAATGCACAGGGTCTGAAATGCGAGAATTGCGGCATGACGTATTCCCAGTTCAGCAAACTTGGACGGTTCGGCTGCAGCTCCTGTTATAAATATTTTGACAGCACGCTGGATCCGCTGTTCCGAAGAGTGCACGGCAGTACCGCTCATGTAGGCAAGCTGCCGAAACGTGCGGGGGCACAAATTATGTGCAAACGGCAAATTGATGAACTGAAGCTGGAATTGCAGCAAAGCATTATGCAAGAGGAGTTCGAAACTGCAGCCGAGCTGCGGGATCAGATCCGCCGACTTGAAAAAGAAATGGCACAAGAGTAAAGTCTTTCATATATAGGGGGGATGTCGCATGTCAAGTCTCCGGTTTACCGAACAAGCGCTTAGTGACTGGATGCGCTGCGGTGGCAGCCATTCCGAGATTGTAATCAGCAGCCGTATGCGTATCGCCCGCAATCTGGAGCACCTGCCTTTTCCTTTGCTGGCATCTGCTGAGCAGGCGGAAGAGGCGCTGGAACAGCTGGCACCCGTGTTTCAGGGAGAAGCTGCAGCGGACTTTGGTACCTTTCAACTGCTGAAGCTGGATGAGCTGGATGAGCTGGATAAAAAAGTGCTGGTGGAGAAACATCTGATCAGTCCAAATTTAGCCAATGATTCACGGGGTGGAGCGGTCATTCTGAACGAGGATGAGTCGGTCAGCATCATGATTAATGAGGAAGACCACCTCCGGATTCAATGTCTGTTTCCCGGCCTGCAGGTCAAAGAGGCTTGGGTAAGGGCAACGGCCATCGACGATATTTTTGAGGCTTCTGTCAATTATGCCTTTGATGATAGAAGAGGGTACTTAACGAGTTGCCCCACCAATGTAGGAACCGGGCTAAGAGCATCAGTGATGCTGCATTTGCCGGCACTGGTTATGACCCATCAAATCAACCGGATTCTATCCGCTGTAAATCAGGTGGGACTGACCGTAAGAGGGATTTATGGTGAGGGCAGCGAAGCAGTAGGGAACATCTTTCAGATATCCAACCAGATTACCCTGGGACAGACCGAAAGTGAAATCATTGAGAATCTTCACAGTGTGGTCACCCAGATTATAGAGCATGAACGGAATGCCCGTGAACGCCTGCTGGTGGATTCCGCACTGCGGATTACCGACCGGATTAAACGCTCTTACGGCATTTTGTCCTATGCGGCAGTGATGGAGCTTAAAGAGTCGGCCCAGCGGTTATCCGATTTGCGGCTTGGAGTCGATTTGGGGATACTGGAAGGGCCTTCGATTTCAGTGTTGAATGAGTTGAATGTCAAGACACAGCCGGGATTTTTGCAAAAACTGTTCGGTGATGAGCTTACGGCTACTGAACGTGATATGTACCGGGCGAAGCTGCTCCGGGAAACACTGGGATCACAACATTAATTATAGATATTTATTATTCGTGGAGGTGCAGGAGATATGATGTTTGGAAGATTTACGGAACGCGCACAAAAAGTGCTGGCGCTGGCGCAAGAAGAAGCTGTTCGTTTGGGACACAACAACATTGGGACAGAACATATTTTGCTCGGACTGATTCGTGAAGGAGACGGCATAGCCGCGAAAGCTCTAATCGGACTTGGTCTGGGTCTTGAGAAAATTCAGGATGAAGTGGAAACGCTGATCGGCAGAGGACAGGAGCAGCCAACAAACATCGCGTATACTCCTCGTGCCAAAAAAGTTATTGAGCTGTCGATGGACGAAGCCCGCAAGCTGGGACACACTTACGTCGGCACTGAGCATATCCTGCTCGGGCTTATCCGTGAAGGCGAGGGTGTAGCTGCCCGTGTACTCAACAACCTGGGGATCAGCCTTAACAAGGCCCGCCAGCAAGTGCTGCAGCTGCTCGGCAGCAGCGAAGCTACTTCCAGCCACAGCGGTGCGCCTGCTAATGTCAGCACACCAACGCTGGATGGCCTGGCCCGTGACCTTACCGCCTATGCCAAGGATGGCAACCTGGATCCGGTTATTGGCCGCAGCAAGGAAATTGAACGTGTCATTCAGGTGCTGAGCCGCCGGACGAAGAACAATCCGGTGCTGATCGGTGAGCCTGGGGTTGGTAAAACAGCCATTGCCGAAGGTCTGGCCCAAAAGATCATCAATAATGAAATTCCGGAAACGCTGCGCGACAAACGCGTAATGACTCTGGATATGGGTTCTGTAGTAGCCGGAACCAAATACCGCGGTGAGTTTGAAGACCGCCTTAAGAAGATTATGGATGAGATTCGCCAGGCAGGAAACATCGTGCTCTTCATTGATGAGCTGCACACCCTGATCGGTGCAGGCGGTGCGGAAGGTGCCATTGACGCCTCCAACATCCTGAAACCGGCTCTGGCCCGTGGAGAGCTGCAATGCATCGGTGCCACTACGCTGGATGAATACCGCAAATATATTGAGAAAGACGCAGCCTTGGAACGCCGCTTCCAGCCAATTACGGTGGATCAGCCTTCTCCTGAGGAAGCTGTACAGATTCTTTACGGACTACGTGACCGTTACGAAGCCCATCACCGGGTGAAGATCACGGATGAAGCCATCGTAGAGGCTGTAAAACTGTCCGACCGCTACATTCCTGACCGGTTCCTTCCGGACAAAGCAATTGATCTGATTGATGAAGCCGGCTCCAAAGTAAGATTGAATTCTTATACGATTCCGCCAAATCTGAAGGAACTGGAAATGCGTCTGGATGATATCCGCAAGGAGAAGGATTCAGCCGTACAGAGCCAGGAATTCGAGAAGGCTGCCGCACTGCGGGATACGGAGCAAAAGATCCGCGAGGAACTGGACACGACCAAGAACCAGTGGAAAGAGAAGCAAGGCCGCACCGACTCGCAGGTTACACCGGAGGATATCGCTCAAGTGGTAGCCAGCTGGACCGGCATACCGGTCAGCAAGCTGAAGGAAGAGGAAACCGACCGTCTGCTTAATATGGAGTCTATCCTGCATGAACGGGTAATCGGCCAGGACGAAGCCGTCAAGGCAGTCAGCCGGGCCCTCCGCCGGGCACGCGCAGGACTTAAGGATCCTAAACGCCCTATGGGTTCCTTCATCTTCCTCGGTCCTACCGGGGTTGGTAAAACAGAGCTGGCACGGGCGCTTGCTGAAGCAATGTTCGGTGATGAGAATGCGGTGGTCCGGATTGATATGTCGGAGTACATGGAGAAACACTCCACTTCCCGTCTGGTAGGAGCGCCTCCAGGTTATGTGGGTTATGAAGAAGGCGGACAATTGACCGAGAAGGTACGCCGCAAACCATATTCCGTAGTACTGCTGGACGAAATTGAGAAGGCCCATCCGGAAGTATTCAACATCCTGCTGCAGGTGCTGGAAGATGGCCGTCTGACCGATTCCAAAGGCCGCGTGGTCGATTTCCGCAACACTCTGATCATTCTTACCTCCAATGTAGGGGCGCAGGCGATCAAGAAGAATTCGACGCTGGGCTTCACAGCGGTGCAGGATGCGGGAGCAGACTACACCAATATGAAGGGCAAGGTTATGGATGAGTTGAAGAAGAGCTTCCGTCCAGAGTTCCTGAACCGGATTGATGAGATCATTGTCTTCCACTCCCTGGAAGAAAAGCATATCGCAGAAATTGTTACGCTGATGTCCGATGAGCTGCGCAAGCGGCTGCGTGAGTACGATGTGGACTTTGAGCTGACAGAGGGAGGCAAAGCCTTCCTGGCGAAAGAGGGCTATGATCCAGCCTTCGGCGCACGTCCGCTTCGCCGGGCGATCCAGAAGCATATTGAGGACCGGCTGTCCGAAGAATTGCTGAAGGGCAACATCAAAAAAGGTGATTCCCTCAAGATTGATGAGGTGAACGGTGAGCTTGTCGTAACTACCGTTGAACCGCCAGCAGCTTCCCTGGAAAAAGAAGTGGAAACTGAGAAATAATATCCATCTGTGAAACATAGCTCCCGCTCCTCCGTATAGAGGGGCGGGGGCTTTTTGTTGCTGTGCAGACCCTTTTGGTGATAATTCACCCGTTTTTCAGGAAAGTTAATGAGATACTCCTCAAAAGTAGCTCTGAAGTGACCTTTCGTTCAAGGTGCAGAAATGGTAAACTTTGAATAAGAGAAAATTATCCGCAATTTAAGCAGTTCGGACGGTAAGGAGTACACATGGCTAAACCAAAAACTAAATTTTTCTGCACCGAATGCGGCTACGAATCGCCGAAGTGGTTCGGCAAATGCCCGGGCTGCCAGGCATGGAACTCCATGGTTGAGGAGACCGAAAGCGTAGTCAAAACACAAGGAATGAATGCACCTATTTTTCAGAGTAAAGAAAAGGCGCAATCGATCATAAATATAGAAAGTGACAAAGAGCCCCGTATATTGACAGGCATCGGTGAGCTTAACCGGGTTCTCGGCGGAGGTATTGTGCCGGGATCGCTGGTGCTGGTCGGAGGCGACCCCGGCATCGGGAAATCAACCCTGCTGCTGCAGACCTCGCATGCATTGACTACTCAAGGTTTACGCGTACTGTACATCTCGGGAGAAGAATCGGTTCGGCAGACGAAACTCCGTGCCGATCGCCTCGGGGCGTTGTCGGCAGAGCTGTATGTACTGTGCGAAACAAATATGGAAAGCATCGAGGAAGCAATTGAACAGATCAAACCTCAGTTCCTCGTCATTGACTCCATCCAGACGGTATTCATGCCGGAAGTGACCAGTGCACCCGGCAGTGTGACACAGGTTCGGGAATGTACGACAAGATTTATGCGTATCGCCAAAATCCGCGGGATCGCAACGGTTCTTGTAGGTCATGTCACTAAGGAAGGCGCGATTGCCGGGCCACGAATGCTGGAGCATATGGTGGATTGCGTGCTCTATTTTGAAGGAGAGCGGCATCATACGTACCGGTTGCTGCGGGCAGTTAAGAACCGCTTCGGTTCAACCAATGAGATCGGTATCTTTGAGATGGGGGAGATCGGGCTTACGGAAGTGGAGAATCCCTCCGAGCTGTTCTTGTCCGAACGTCCGCTAGGTGTAGCGGGTTCCGCAGTAGTGGCGAGTATGGAAGGAACCAGGCCGGTGCTTGTTGAGCTTCAAGCGCTTGTCGCTGCAACTCATTTCCCTTCCCCCCGCCGGATGTGCACAGGTATGGACCACCAGCGGATGGCGCTTATTATTGCGGTGCTGGAGAAGCGGATGGGGATGTTCCTGCAGAACCAGGATGCTTATCTGAACGTTGCCGGTGGGGTAAAGCTGGATGAACCGGCAGTAGATTTGGCTGTAGCCATCAGCATTGCTTCCAGCTTCCGCGATATATCAACCAAGCCTTATGATGTCTTCTTTGGTGAAGTCGGTCTCACCGGGGAGGTCAGGGGGGTCTCACGCGCTGAAATGCGGGTGAAGGAAGCGTCTAAGCTTGGCTTCCGGAGAGTGATTATGCCAGAGAAGAGCATGAAAGGCTGGAAACATCCGCAGGATATCCAGATTATTGGCGTCAGTACCGTAGCAGATGCACTATCGGTCGCGTTAGATTAGGGGGCATAGGAAGATGAAAGAATATAATCAATTAGATAATATGAATGATCTGCTGAGGATGGCGGCACCCGGAACTCCCTTCCGGGAAGGTCTGGAGAATGTGCTGCGTGCAAAGACAGGAGCTTTGATTGTTGTCGGATACAGCCCGGAGGTGATGGAAGTTGTCGATGGGGGATTCTCCATTAACTGCGATTTTTCACCCAATTATTTATATGAATTAGCCAAAATGGACGGAGCTATTATTCTGAGCGAGGATTTGAAACGGATACTGTACGCAAATACGCAGCTCATTCCCGACTCCTCCATCTCCTCCATTGAGACAGGGATCCGCCACCGTACTGCAGAGCGTGTCGCCAAGCAGACGGGCAAGCTGGTGGTATCCATTTCCCAGCGGCGGAACATCATTACCTTGTATCAAGGTTCCATCCGTTATGCGCTTAAGGAGATTGGGGCAATTCTGGCCAAAGCCAACCAGGCCATACAAACCCTGGAGAAGTACAAAGCAGTACTTACCCAGGGCTTAACGAACCTTTCCGCTTCTGAATATGAAGGCATCGTTACCGTGGCTGAAGTAGTCGGGGTGATCCAGCGTGTGGAGATGGTACTGCGCATTAAGATGGAAATCAAGCGCTATATCAACGAACTCGGCAACGAAGGGCGCTTGATCAGCATGCAGATGGAAGAACTGGTCGGAAATACAGAGGAAGAAGCATGGCTTCTGTACAGAGACTATGCAAGAGAGGAACAGGAGGACAAAATCCGCGAAATTATTGCCGGACTCAAACGTTCCAGCGACGATGAGCTGATGGATGACAATCATATTGCCCGTCTGCTTGGTTATTCCTCTACAGCGATTGCCTCCGAGGAAGTCGTTACTCCGCGCGCTTACCGGCTGCTTAATAAGATTCCACGCCTGCCGAATGTGATCATCCACAATCTGGTGGAGCGCTTCGAAATGCTGCCGAATCTGATGACCGCGAGCATCGCGGAACTCGATGAGGTGGATGGAATCGGAGAGGTTCGGGCACGAAATATCCAAGACGGACTTAAACGTCTGCAGAAACAAGTTCTTATTGACAGGCAAATGTAAATAACATACAATCACGTAATATTGAAGAAGTTAGGCTCAAAGTAATAAAATAGAGGTGAAGAAATGATACAAAAATCAATTCCGAGTCTTTTTACCATTGGTAACCTGATGCTTGGAATGTTTGGTATCATGATGGCGTTTGACGGCAAGCTTAGCATGGCCGCTATCATGGTGATTATCGCTATGCTGCTTGACGGACTAGATGGCCGTGTAGCGCGGGCGCTGGGCTGCGAGAGTGAATTTGGCAAGGAGCTGGATTCCCTATCCGATGTCGTATCCTTTGGTGTGGCACCTGCGCTAATTATGTATCTTACAAGCCTGCAGGATTTGAGTTCTGCGCTCGGCTGGACTGTAACAGCAATATTCCCGGTGTTCGGGGCGCTGCGGTTGGCCCGTTTTAATGTCCGCCCGGGAATCCCCGGATATTTTGTCGGTTTGCCTATTCCTGCTGCAGGTGGCGTGCTCGCCACACTGGCCCTTTTTCATAAAGATGTTTCCGCTCCATTCATGATTGTTGCCACTTTGCTCTTATCTTATCTGATGGTCAGCACAGTCAAATACCCTAACTTCAAGAAGATCGGACTGCCCAAAAAAGCGGTCGTTGGTGCGCCGTTAGTGATTATTGTGGCGGTAGCAGTAGCAGTTGTGTTCCCGGAGCAGATTGCCAAGATGATCTTTGGACTGCTCGCGCTGTATGCTTTGTACGGATTTAAGCATAATATTGACCGGCTCACGGCACGTCGCCGTCACCGCCGCAGAAGACGTTCGGAAGACAAGATCTATCACTCCAAGAACGGGTAGCATGCAAGTTATTCCTCTAGATGATAATTCCTTTATATATACCGAAAAAGGCTTTGCCCTCCCTGACCTCAGTGGACGGCAAAGCCTTTTTCGGTTGAACGAATGAAGAAAGCATACAAGAGCGTCTGCAGCCATAATTAGGATAGGTTGAACAAACCGAGCGTAGCGCATTTCTGCGATTCCTTCACCACAACCTCGTCCATATTAATGTCAAGCAGATTGCACAGTGCGGACATATAGAACAATTCCCGCCCCAGCTCGGAGGCGACAACCTCACGGCAGTTCTCGCACAGTTGGCCCTCAAGATGAGTTCCTGCGAGTTCCTTGGCTTGTTCAAGCCCCAAAGCGGGCTCGAATACCTGTTTGGTGGCATGCAGCTGAATACAGCCGCATTCGGTAATGGCCTTGACAACGGCACGGTTGACGGATGCGCTGCTCTGCCCGTTCTTGGACATTACATCCAGAAGACTACGGTGACGGAGCAGCAGTTCGGAGACTTGATCCTGAAAGGCCTGTAAACTTGGTGCGCTCATTTTTCATTCACCCCTGGGTTCGTAATTGAGTTCATTATATGCCTTGGCCCCCCTGTTTTCAACGGGAATAGGAGTTCCTGGGAATCTGTACAGAAGCGGTAAGGTAAAAGTATGAGAAAAAATATGCAACCCCCGATTACCGTCCTGAAAATTGGAACATACTGGTGAGGTATAGATCATTTTAGGATGAATAAAAGGAGGTGCTTAAGGTTATGTGGAAAAAAATGATGTTGACGCTTGCCGGGTTATGCGGAGCCTGGTCCGGTTTTTCGCTATACCATACGGCAGAAAAAGGATTCCCGGAGGGAATGGGAAAGCTGGGGGAAAACCTGCCTGTGGAAGGAAGCATTTTATTTACGGTGCTGGGTGCCATTATTTTTTTGTTTGCGGGGACTTTATGCGCGGAGTGGGCGGGTTCAAAGCTGCGTGAGGCGGTGCTGTACTGCTCACGAATTCCGATGAATGAATTGGCCGCAGGTGCCGCAGGACTTACGGGAGGGCTGCTGTTGTCCCTGCTGCTCCATCCGGCCATGGACTGGCTGGGGAAGGCAGGTGAGCTGGTGCAGGTGGCTGCCACGCTAGCTCTGGGTTATATGGGGCTGCGTATCGGTCTGGAGAAGAAAGAGGAGTTGGCCTCGCTTTGGACAACCGGGCGCTGGGGACAATCGGCTGAACCGGAGGGCCGCGGACTGGAGGAGCATAAAATTCTCGATACCAGCGTCATTATTGACGGGCGGATTGCCGACATCTGCAAAACGGGATTTATCGAGGGGACGATTGTCATCCCTGAGTTTGTTCTGGAAGAGCTTCAGCACATCGCCGATTCTTCCGATCTGCTGAAACGTAACCGTGGCCGGCGCGGTCTAGATATTCTCAATAAGATCCAGAAAGAACTGGATGTGAAGGTACTTATCTACGAGGGGGATTTCGAAGAGATCTCCGAGGTGGACAGCAAGCTGGTCAAGCTCGCTAAAGTGCTGCGCGGCAAGGTGGTAACCAATGATTTCAATCTCAATAAGGTCTGTGAGCTGCAGGGGGTATCCGTACTTAATATCAACGATCTGGCAAACGCGGTAAAACCGGTTGTTCTGCCGGGAGAGGAGATTATCGTACAGGTCATTAAAGACGGCAAGGAGCATGGACAAGGGGTAGCCTATCTCGATGATGGAACAATGATTGTCGTTGAAGGCGGACGCGAGTACATTGGCACAACGATGGAGGTTTTAGTTACAAGTGTGCTGCAGACCTCAGCCGGCAGAATGATTTTCGCCAAACCGAAACTGCTGGAAAAAGCGCAATAAGCAAGAAGCCATATCGCAAAATGTCTTTTGGGTTGGAAATGACCGCCAAACACGTTATGATGGGGATATACGTGAAAGACAGGAGCAAAAAGAATGTCGAACAGTGTGGGCGCCGTGATTGTGGCGGCAGGCAGAGGAACACGGATGGGGACCGCCGAGAGCAAGCAATATTTGCTGCTTCAAGGCAAACCCATTATCGTGCATACGCTGGAGGTGTTCCAGCAGCATGAGCTTATCTCTGAAATTGTGCTGGTCACTGGCCAGGAGGACATAGAACGCTGCCGGGAATGGGTAGAGGCCTATAAGCTGGATAAAGTGAAGGCTGTCGTTCCCGGAGGCTCCGAACGCCAGCACTCCGTGCATTTGGGGCTAAAGCAGCTGGACACCAACTGGGTCATGGTGCATGACGGTGTACGTCCATTCGTGCAGGAGAGTGAGATTGATGCTTGCTACGAACGGGCCAGAGCGGTCGGCGCGTCCGTACTTGCAGTGCCGGTAAAGGATACGATCAAGCAGGTGGACGGTAATGGCAAGGTGCTGTCTACGCCGGATCGGCGAAGTCTGTGGGCGATTCAGACCCCGCAGACTTTTCGTCTGTCTGATTTGCTTGCGGCGTATGCCGCGGCGGAGCAGGAAGGATTTATTGGCACCGATGACTCCAGTCTGGCCGAGCGCAGCGGGATTCCGGTATCTGTGGTGGAGGGAAGCTACAGGAACATAAAGATCACAACGCCGGAAGACCTGGATTTTGCCGAATTTACAGAAAGAAACAGGGGAGAGGGTTAAGCATGATAGCTGTAGGACAAGGTTTTGATGTACACCAGCTGGTAGAGGGAAGACCGTGTATTATTGGCGGAGTCACCATCCCTTATGAAAAAGGGCTGCTGGGGCACTCCGATGCGGATGTGCTGCTGCACGCGGTAAGTGATGCTATTCTGGGGGCGCTTGGGCTCGGCGATATCGGCAGGCATTTTCCCGACACCGATCCGGCCTTCAAGGATGCGGACAGCCTGAAGCTGCTGGAGCAGGTATGGAGTCTTGCACGCGAGCGTGGCTATAAGCTCGGCAATATCGACTCAACCATTATTGCCCAGAAGCCAAAGATGGCTCCGTACATCCCGCAGATGACCGAGATCATTGCCCGCGCACTGGGAGCGGAAACCTCGAAGGTAAATGTAAAAGCGACCACTACCGAACAGCTCGGTTTTGCCGGACGCGGCGAAGGAATTGCGGCACAATCTATTGTCTGCCTGCTCCAAGATGTGATATCATCTTGAGATGGCTGCAAGTGACCTAATTTTAACCATTATGAAGCGGAGGGAATACTATGGCGGATCAAGTCCGGGTGCGTTACGCACCGAGCCCTACGGGACATTTACATATCGGAAATGCCAGAACAGCACTGTTTAACTATTTATTTGCCCGTAATCTGGGCGGGAAATTCATTATCCGGATCGAAGATACGGATGTAAAGCGCAATGTCGCCGGCGGGGAAGAAAGCCAGCTGAAATATTTGAAATGGCTGGGAGTAGACTGGGACGAGAGCGTGGACGTTGGCGGAGAATACGGCCCTTATCGCCAAACCGAACGCCTTGATTTGTATCGTATCTACTGGCAGGATTTGCTGGACCGCGGTCTGGCTTACCGCTGCTATTGCACCGAAGAGGAGCTGGAAGCGGAACGTGAGGAACAGACGGCCCGCGGCGAAACTCCGCGTTATTCCGGCAAGCACCGCAATTTGACAGAGGAACAACGCCTCGCGTTTGAAGCGGAAGGACGTATTGCCAGTATCCGCTTCCGGGTGCCGGAAGATCGCACATATACCTTTGAGGACATCGTAAAAGGCAGCATTTCTTTTACTACTAAAGAAATGGGCGATTTTGTAATCGTGAAGAAGGACGGAATTCCGACCTATAACTTTGCTGTAGCGATAGATGATCATCTGATGGAAATCTCCCACGTGCTGCGCGGGGAAGACCATATCTCCAATACGCCGCGCCAGCTGATGATTTACGAATCACTTGGCTGGGAACCGCCGCTCTTTGGTCATATGACGCTGATTGTCGGCGATGACCACAAGAAGCTGAGCAAACGGAACGAATCCATTATTCAATTCATCGAGCAGTATGATCAGCTCGGCTATCTGCCGGAAGCTCTCTTTAACTTCATCTCCTTGCTTGGCTGGTCTCCGGAAGGTGAAGAGGAAATCTTTAATAAAGAAGAGCTGATCTCGATCTTTACCGCTGACCGCCTGTCCAAGAGTCCTGCTGTATTCGACACGAACAAGCTGGCTCATTTGAACAATCACTACATTAAGCATGCGGATCCGAAGCGGATTGCAGCGCTGGCCATTCCTCATCTGCAAAAGGCGGGAAGATTGCCGGCTCAGCTTAATGATGAACAGCAGACCTGGGCGGAAACACTCGTTGCACTGTATCAGGAGCAGCTGACGGCTGCATCGGATATTGTCGGGCTGTCCGAAATGTTCTTCCGCAGCCATGTGGAGCTCGAAACGGAAGCGGCTCAGATTCTGGCTGAGAGCCAGGTTTCTGAAGTTCTCTCCGCTTTTCTGGCCAAGGTGGAAGGTACTGAAGACTTTACTGCCAGCAATATGGCTGTTCTGATTAAAGAAGTACAGAAAGAGACGGGCCATAAAGGAAAAGCGCTGTTTATGCCAATCCGTGTCGCTTTAACAGGTCAGACGCATGGCCGTGATCTGAATGTGACGATTGCCCTGCTGGGCCGGAACCGTGTCATTGAACGTTTGAAATCACAAATCAAAGGGGCCTAAGCTTTGAAGGCCTGGGGGCAAACCTCTTGTCAGTCCCTTATCTTTTCGCTAAGATAGAAGAATATTGTAATAGCTGTGATCAGGAAAAGTACGCGCATAAGGACAATTGCCAGAGAGAATAACCTCGTAAGGAACTTCCTTAAGAGGCTGGAAGTTATTCATTTGTCCGCCGCTGAACATGCGCCTGTGAGCTGCAGGGTTGAGCGTTCCTTTGAGGGACGTTAGACTATGCCGGGAACGTTGCCGTTAACGACGCAAGAGGGATGTTGCATCCAGAGGCCGGAATGCCGGGCTGGGGAATATGCAATCATCCAAGCAGAGTGGAACCGCGGTTACACGCCTCTGCAGCTTTAAGCTGCAGAGGCGTTTTTTGTTGAAATAGGAGAGCAGATTCTTTGGATATAAAGATGGATTTCTGACCAGGCCAAAGCTCGCGGCAAACGTGTAGAGAGATAGATAGTGGGCTGCGCCAATACCTTCCTTATGCGTACCTGTAAACAGGAGGCGGGGAAGCCAAGAAGAGGGGAACCGTGATGTTTAAGCATATCAAGTCGGACATTCGGGCAGTATTCGACAACGATCCCGCAGCCCGCAGCAGATTCGAGGTTGTCTTCACTTATGCCGGACTTCACGCCATTTGGGGTCATCGGATGGCCCACTCTTTTTACAAACGGCGCTGGTATACGCTGGCGCGCATCGTTTCACAGATCAGCAGGTTTATGACCGGTGTCGAAATTCATCCCGGCGCCCGTATCGGGGAGCGGTTGTTTATCGACCATGGCATGGGGATAGTCATTGGCGAAACTTGTGAAATCGGTGATGATGTTATTATCTATCAAGGGGTTACACTTGGGGGGACCGGTAAAGAAAAAGGGAAACGCCATCCTACTGTCGGCAATAATGTTGTAATTGGTTCCGGTGCGAAAGTACTGGGATCGTTCCGGATCGGCGATAATTCCAATATCGGCTCCAACGCAGTCGTACTGCGTGAAGTGCCCAATAACAGCACTGTGGTAGGCAATCCCGGCCGAGTAGTCAAGCGCAACGGGGAACGGGTATCCGACCGTCTCGACCATACCAAGATGCCGGATCCGCTGGTAGATTCCCTGCGTTTCCTGCAGAAGGAGATTGAGGAAATCCGGGAACAGCTCGGGAATGAGGATAAGCAGAAAGCCGAGCAGCGTCGGCTGGAAAGCCAGCAATATATAGGGGACTATGAAATTTAAGCATCCCGGTATTCCAGTGAATGCCGGAACATCAGAAAGGATTGGGACAGCATGGCTTTGCAAATCTACAACACAATGAGTCGCAGCAAGGAGCAGTTTGTGCCTCTGAAGTCAGGCGAGGTAAAAATGTACGTATGCGGACCAACCGTCTACGGCTATATGCATATCGGAAATGCCAGACCTGTTATTGTTTTTGATACGGTCCGCAATTATTTAGAGGCAATCGGCAATGAGGTCCGATATATTACCAATTTCACCGATGTCGATGACAAGCTAATCCGCAAAGCGGAGGAAATGAATACTACAGTAGCTGAAGTCGCTGAAATTTTTATCGCTGCCTACGGTGAAGATCTTGCCGGTCTGGGCGTAAAGCCTGCAACGATGAATCCGCGGGTTACACAAAGTATGGATCTGATCATTGAGCTCATCAAGGAGCTTGAAGACAAAGGTTATGCTTATGAGAACGGCGGCGATGTGTATTACCGCACGGGCAAATTTGCCGATTACGGCAAGCTGTCCCGCCAGAATCTCGAGGAACTGCAATTCGGGATTCGTGTGGAAGTGGATTCGCGCAAGGAGAAGCCCGAAGATTTTGTGCTGTGGAAAGCGGCCAAACCGGGTGAAATCCATTGGCATAGCCCTTGGGGGAATGGACGTCCCGGCTGGCATATCGAGTGCTCGGCCATGGTCCGTGAATATTTGGGCGATACTATTGATATCCACGGCGGGGGGCAGGATCTACAGTTCCCGCATCATGAATGCGAATGCGCACAAACGGAAGTGCTGACCGGCAAGCCGCTGTCGAACTATTGGATGCACAACGGTTTTCTCAACATCGGAGACGAGAAAATGTCGAAATCGCTCGGCAACGGTCTGCTAGTCAAGGATATCCGCCAGCGTTTCAAAGCCGGAACGATCCGCTATTTCATGCTCTCCACCCATTACCGCAATCCGCTGAACTTTTCGGAAGAAGCGCTGCTGTCTGCCGAGAAAAGCGCCGAGCGGATCGCGCTGGCAGAGAGTAATGTGAAGCATCGTCTGGAACTTGCTCCTGAAGGGGCTGGGGAAGCAGCGAGCGCAGAGACCGTGGATCGCCTGGCGAATATACTGGAGACTTTCCATGCTAAAATGCAGGATGATTTCAATACCCCGGATGCGATCACTGCCGTATTCGACTGGGTAAGCCTTGCGAATCTTACGCTTGCGAACAACGAGGCGAAATCTGCGGATCTTGCGGCGCTGCTGAAGGCTTTTGCGGAGATGAATGCGGTTCTGCGCCTTGCTCCCGAGCTTGAAGAAGAGGTCGCAAGTGAAGATGTGGAGCGGCTGATCGCAGAGCGGGCAGAAGCGCGCAAGAATAAGAACTGGGGACGGTCCGATGAAATCCGCGACGAGTTGAACAGTTTGGGCATCCTGCTTGAAGACACTCCACAAGGAATGCGGTGGCGTCGTAAATGAGCGGGGAGTTCAATGTGAACAACGCTTGGTTCCCGTACGAACCCTCCAAGCCGGTCCGGCAGCTCTCGCCAATCGTGCTCGCCTATGCGGGAGACGCGATTTATGAAGTGGCTGTCCGCCAATATCTGATCTCGCTGCCGAATCTGCGTCCGAATCACTTGCACCGCACAGCAACCGGACTGGTCTCGGCTAAGGCGCAAAGCACCATTCTTGCCTTTCTTGACCCGATGCTCACGGATGAGGAGAAGGATGTCGCCCGGCAAGGACGGAACGCTAAGTCAGGGACGATCCCCAAAAATGCGGATGTGCTGGAATACCGCCATGCCACCGCTTTTGAATGCCTGATCGGGCACCTGTATTACACAGGGCAGCAGGAGAGAATCCAAGAACTCGTCCACAGCAGTATAGAGTACATGATGAACCGGCCCAAGTGAGGTCATAAAACTTATAGAACAGGAGGCATGAACATGGAAGAAGAAATAAAGACAGAAGAAGAAATATTGGCCGGTAAGCATTCGGTGCTTGAAGCGCTTCGTGCCGGCCGTACACTGAACAAAATATGGATCGCCGAAACAGCGCAAAAGCATTTAACCGCACCGATCGTTGCAGAAGCGCGCAAAGCGGGAATTGTGATCCAGCATGTAGATAAGCGGAAGCTGGACCAGCTTGCACCCGGAGTGCAGCATCAGGGAGTAGTGGCTCAGGCTGCGCCGTTCGCTTATGCGGAAGTTGCCGATATTCTGGCTGCGGCCGAGGCCAAAGGGGAACCGCCCTTTCTTATCCTGTTGGATGAGATTGAAGATCCGCATAATTTGGGCTCCATTCTACGGACAGCTGATTGCACCGGCGTACACGGGGTAATTGTGCCCAAACGGCGCTCTGCGCAAATTACGGCCACCGTGTCCAAAACCTCAGCCGGAGCTGTAGAATATGTTCCCGTAGCGCGGGTCACCAATCTTGGCCAGACTATAGACCGGCTTAAGGAGCTGGGCGTCTGGGTGGTCGGAACAGATGTTGCTACGGATCAGAACCTGTATGAATCGGATATTTTCACCGGTCCGGTAGCTGTTGTTATTGGCAATGAGAACAAGGGAATGGGCCGCTTGATCCGTGAAAAATGCGATGTATTGCTGAAGCTGCCAATGGCCGGTAAGATCAACTCTTTGAATGCCTCAGTTGCGGCCAGCGTCATTATGTATGAGGTATTGCGGCGCCGGCAAGTACAGGGATAGCTATGGCAGATTGGCGCGATGTGCTGCTTGTGGATGGATACAACATGATCGGCGGCTGGCCGGAACTTTCGGCACTGTCGGAGACAGGCATGCAGGGAGCACGCGACCGGCTGCTGGATATGCTGGCCGATTATCAGGCATTCACCGGGCGGCGCGTCATTGCCGTATTCGATGCTTACCGTGTTCCGGGACTTGGCCGTTCCTTTGTGCAGGGGAAGGTACAGGTCTTTTTCACTAAGGAAAAAGAAACCGCGGACGAATGCATTGAGCGGCTGGTTGGAGAATTCGCTCACCGCCGCCGGCAGATTTATGTGGCAACCAGCGATTTTGTGGAGCAGCATGTAATCTTTGCCCAAGGGGCGTTGCGGATTTCTGCCAGAGAGCTGCGGCTGGAGATCGAAGAAAACCAAAAGCAGGTTAAGAAAGCTATCGAGCCGCAGGGTATCAGCTCCCAGCGCCATTCCCTGGAAGAAAAACTTCCACCGGAGATGCGGAAACGCCTGGAGGATTGGCGGCGGCAATGAAAGCATCCGGAAACCCGAAATCATTTGATTAAATGCCAAAAATTGTTATAGAAGATTGTTTTTGGACAAATGCGGTTGACGGTGTAAGGTAACATAATATATACTGATCCTATATTTCGAGAAGTGACGATGTGTCTTGCGTTGCAGCCGGGGGGATTCTTGGTGAGTGTCGACCTCAAGGAATTAATGCTGTCTGAGTATGATTTCATAAGTGATGAAGAAATTGTCGAGATCTTCCGTGGTGGCGACAGTGGCGCATTGGAGCATTTGATTAACAAGTACCGTAATTTCGTACGTGCCAAGGCCCGTTCTTATTTTCTGATTGGAGCGGATCGTGAAGATATCGTACAGGAAGGCATGATTGGCCTTTATAAGGCAATTCGTGACTTCAAGGGCGATAAGCTGTCTTCGTTTAAGGCCTTTGCCGAACTCTGTATTACCCGTCAGATTATAACCGCCATTAAGACGGCTACCCGCCAGAAGCATATCCCGCTTAATTCGTATGTTTCTTTGGACAAGCCTATATACGATGAAGATTCCGACCGGACGCTGATGGATGTCATTTGCGGAACTCAGGTGCTGGATCCGGAAGAACTGATTATTAACCAGGAGGAATTTATCGGCCTGGAGGATAAGATGGCGGAGATCCTCAGTGATCTCGAACGCAAAGTTCTGATGCTGTATCTGGACGGTAGGTCCTATCAGGAGATCGCGGAAGATTTGAAGCGGCATGTGAAGTCGATCGACAATGCTTTGCAGCGAGTGAAACGTAAATTGGAAAGATATCTGGAAGTGCGTGACAATTAATGATATAATGGACAGGAAAGGCTCGGTCATCGAGTCTTTTTTTAGTGTTTATGCAAGTTTTGATGGATAAGATAGGATTTTAGTTGATTGCCGTTGCTAAGAGGTTTATTCACAGTCGGATTGCTCCATAATGGTAAGAATAGTGCCTATCGATGTTCTATCGAGGAATTCCGTCCGTGAAGTCATTCATGACGACCTTACACAAGGCAGCGAACAGCTGGGAAAGACAAGAACAAGACAATGAATGGAACACGGCTACATTACCCGAAATTACCCAGTGCGATGGGGAATTCTTTCGTTGACACAGAGCTTGACATTATGCTAAAGTGTTTTAGGTAGGCCTAAATTCGCGGGTTTTTTTAGGATCAATATTTGCGTCTTCTAATTATAAGATTAGAAGTACGTCTTCGGGAGGTGCATATCATGCGGGTAATTATCACTTTGGCTTGTACAAGTTGCAAACAAAGAAACTATGCGACAACCAAAAACAAGCGAAATCACCCCGACCGCTTGGAGATGAAGAAATTTTGCAAGTTCTGTAACGAGCAAACTCCTCATCGCGAAACCAGATAGTCTTTGGAGGTGTAGTCGGCGTGAAACGTAGTTTCAAGTCATTGTTTTCCTTTTTCACTGAGAGCTGGAGCGAGCTCAAAAAAGTTCGCTGGCCTAGCCGTAAAGAGTTGAAAAACTATTCATTGATCGTTCTCGGTACAATTGTAGTTATGGCGCTTTACTTCTGGGTTCTGGACATCGGTATTTCCGCTCTGATCGAAACGATTATTTAGAGAGGTCCCAGGTGGCTTGTATGGAAAAAAGATGGTATGTTGTTCATACCTATTCCGGGTATGAGAATAAGGTTAAGGCCAATTTGGAAAAACGCGTTGAGTCCATGGGCATGGAAGACAAAATATTCCGTGTTCTTGTTCCTATGGAAGAAGAACTGGTAAACAAGGATGGCAAGAAAAAAACTGTCATGCGTAAAGTTTATCCTGGTTATGTTTTGGTCGAAATGGTTCAGACTGATGATTCTTGGTATGTTGTCCGCAATACGCCGGGCGTTACCGGGTTTGTCGGTTCGACAGGTTCCGGATCCAAACCTACCGCTCTGCTTCCGGAAGAAGTTGAACAAATTCTGAAGCATATGGGCATGGTTGAACCTAAAGCGAAGATTGATTTCGAAATTAAGGAATCCGTACGTATTATGGTTGGTCCCTTTGCGAATTTTGTGGGCTCCGTGGAAGAGATTTTGGCTGACAAGAGCAAGATCAAAGTGCATGTTAACATGTTTGGACGGGAAACCCCGCTGGAGTTGGATTTCACTCAAGTGGAGAAAATATAACAGTGTCAAGGGTTTCTTGTGGGAGAACGCTTTAAGCGTTCGAATACCACTATTTACGCAAGGAGGTGTCACTCATGGCTAAAAAAGTTATTAAAATGGTGAAACTGCAGATTCCTGCAGGGAAAGCGAATCCAGCGCCTCCAGTAGGTCCGGCGTTAGGTCAAGCAGGTGTCAACATCATGGCATTCTGTAAGGAATTCAACGCTCGTACTGCCGACCAGGCTGGCCTGATCATCCCGGTTGAAATTACAGTATTTGAAGACCGTTCGTTTACCTTCATCACTAAAACTCCTCCGGCTGCCGTTCTGCTTCGCATCGCTGCTAAAGTAGAAAAAGGATCCGGTGAACCAAACAAGAAAAAAGTAGCGAAGCTCGGCCGCGCAGCGGTTCGTGAAATCGCTGAAACAAAAATGCCCGACCTGAACGCTGCATCTATCGAAGCTGCAATGCGTATGGTTGAAGGTACTGCCCGCAGTATGGGCATCACAATCGAAGACTAATATGTATTCGATGCACCGGTCATTCATGACCGCAATATGTGGGAGGAATTTCCGCTAATACCACAAAGGAGGAACATTTTCATGGCTAAACATGGTAAGAAATACCTGGAATCTGCTAAGCTGATCAATAGCGAAGCAACTTACGAGCCTTCAGAAGCTGTAGAGCTTGTGAAAAAGGCGGCAACTGCCAAATTCGACGAAACCGTTGAAGCAGCAGTTCGTCTGGGTGTAGACCCGCGTAAACAAGACCAAGCTGTTCGTGGTGTTGTTGTCCTGCCTCACGGCACAGGCAAAACGCAACGCGTGCTTGTATTTGCAAAAGGTGAAAAAGCGAAAGAGGCAGAAGCTGCTGGCGCGGATTTTGTAGGCGATCAGGATATGATCAACAAGATCCAACAGGGCTGGTTTGAATTTGATGTCTGCGTAGCTACACCTGATATGATGAGTGAAGTTGGTAAACTGGGTCGTCTGCTCGGTGGTAAAGGCCTCATGCCTAACCCTAAAGCTGGCACAGTTACTTTCGACGTTACCAAGGCTGTGCAAGAAATCAAAGCCGGTAAAATCGAATACCGTCTTGATAAAGCCGGTCAAATTCACGCACCTATCGGCAAAGTTTCCTTTAATGCTGAACAATTGAACGAAAACCTTAAATCCCTCATTGACGCTCTGAACCGTGCGAAACCGGCTGCTGCTAAAGGTGTTTACCTGAAGAGTATTGCTATTTCGTCCACTATGGGACCGAGTGCTCGTGTAAACACAACTTCTTACAGATAATAGGGGTTGACTCCTAGAGTCATCTTTGATAATCTATAACAGTTGTGAACTTTAAGGTGATCATTCTTCAACTTGAATATGCTTACCGTAGACAGTAGGTGCCGTAGGGCTTAATTTCCTACCGAGGTGTTGTGATAGAAACAAGAAGTGCCGGGTGCATGCCTGTGTAACTTACGTTTTATCAAGCCTTCGTGAATCTGCGGAGGCTTTTCTAATGCCTGCGTAGGAACGACGAGAATTTTCCGGAAGAATCGTCGTCACATAAATTTTCAGGAGGTGTATACAATTGGCAAATGCAAAAGTAATCCAAGCTAAACAGGAAGCGGTTGATGTTGTAACAAGCAAACTGCAGAACAGTGTTTCCACTGTTGTTGCGGACTACCGTGGGTTGAACGTTTCGCAAGTGACCGAACTGCGTAAGCAGCTTCGTGAAGCTGGCGTTGATTTTCAAGTCCTGAAGAACTCTTTGGTGCGTCGTGCAACTGCGGCGTCTGAGTTGACTGAGTTGGACGCAGTTCTGACTGGTCCTACAGCAGTAGCATTCAGTGAAACTGATGCGGTAGTAGCGGCCAAGATTTTGAACGACTTCGCTAAGAAGAACGACGCTCTGAAACTGAAGGGCGGCGTTGTAGAAGGTAAAGTTATCGACGCAGATCAGCTGAAAGCACTGGCTGAGCTTCCATCCCGCGATGGTTTGCTGTCCATGCTGCTTAGCGTGCTTCAAGCTCCAATCCGCAACTTCGCCCTTGCAGTTAAGGCTGTTGCTGAGAAAGAAGAACAAAGCGCGTAAGCCTTTGTCTCTAGCATCATAATCAATACCACAAACAAATTTAAATATAAAATGGAGGTTCAATCATGAGCAAAGAAACAATTTTGGAAGAAATTAAAGGCATGAGCGTATTGGAACTGAACGACCTGGTTAAAGCAATCGAAGAAGAATTCGGCGTAACTGCAGCAGCTCCAGTAGCAGCTGGCGGCGCAGTAGCAGCAGTAGAAGAAGAGCAATCCGAATTCGACGTAATTTTGACAGGCGCTGGCGCTTCCAAAATCAACGTTATCAAAATCGTTCGCGAAATCACAGGCCTGGGCTTGAAAGAAGCTAAAGACCTCGTAGACAACGCTCCAAAAGCAATCAAAGAAAAAGTAAGCAAAGAAGAAGCCGAAACTACCAAAGCAAAATTGGAAGAAGCAGGCGCAGCTGTAGAAGTGAAGTAATTTGCTTCAATAAGGTAATGCCCCGGGAAGAACCTTTTCCTCCCGGTTCTTGCAACCCCCTTGAACTTGTTCAAGGGGGTTGCTGTATACAATAGGAAGAGCAAAATGAAAGGGAGGATCTTATGTCGCAGCATTATTACTCGCAGCAGCCTGAAGCGCGTCATGACAGACGTACCCTAAGCACGGTTCTGAGAGGGAAAACCCTGCGGTTTACCAGCGACGCCGGTGTTTTTTCCAAAGGAGATATCGACCATGGCAGCCGTGTTCTAATTGAGGCTATGGACATTCCGGATGGATCTGCAGTGCTTGACGTAGGCTGCGGGTACGGACCGATTGGCATTAGTGCAGCGTTTCTGGCCCCGGGCGGCCATGTGACGATGATTGATATTAACAGCCGTGCGGTCGAGCTGGCTCGCGAGAATGCCCAGCATAATGGAATCCGCAATGTTACGGTTATGGAAAGCGATGTGTTGTCTGCAGTAAAGGGACAGAAATATGATGTCATACTTACCAATCCTCCGATACGTGCCGGCAAAGCGGTAGTGCATCGTATTTTTGAAGAGGCGTATGAGCATTTGAATGAGGGTGGAAGTCTGTGGATTGTAATCCAGAAGAAACAGGGGGCACCTTCAGCGGCAGCCAAACTCGAAAGCTTATTTCCGGTTGTGGAAGAAGTGGGGAAAGACAAAGGCTATCGTATTATCAGAGCGCAAAAAAATAGTTGATTAGTTATTGACTTGTGATATCGATAGTGGTATTATTATAAAATGTCAGTATTAAGCTAGGCTCCATGTCTTTAGTTTGCTGAAATGTCAAGTAATATATTGTCGCCCGGCAAGCGCATGCCGTACGGCAAGTTTGTGCGAATTCAGTTCTCTATGTTACTGCCACGGCGAAGGTCGCCGGGGAAATAGATAATAGCGCATAAACTGTTGCTTGGTGACGTATAATACGTACGTTTTGGGCAAATCTACTGGATAAGGAGTATTTTGGTCATGGATAGATGCGCTCTTTTTTCGGAAGATTTCGATAAGGGCTTTTCTCTATTTGTGGCTGAATCCTTGTGTTATGGTTCCATTATAATGGTCCAAACAAGGGTTCGCAATCAATTTTTAAGTGAGTAGACATGAGGGGTGAGTAAAGTTGGCAGGACATCTTGTTCAGTATGGTCGACGCACTCGGCGGAGCTATGCGAGAATTAACGAGGTACTCGAGGTCCCGAACCTGATCGAGATCCAACAAAAATCTTATGATTGGTTTTTGGAGGAAGGATTGCGGGAAATGTTTCAGGACATCTCGCCGATCCAGGATTTCACAGGGAATTTGGTGCTTGAGTTCATTGATTACAGCCTGGGTGAACCGAAATATACGGTTGACGACGCTAAAGAGCGGGACGTAACATATGCGGCTCCTCTGCGGGTGAAAGTACGGCTCATTAATAAGGAGACCGGTGAGGTCAAAGAGCAGGAAGTGTTCATGGGAGATTTCCCGCTGATGACGGAGACCGGCACTTTTATTATCAATGGTGCGGAACGGGTTATTGTCAGCCAGTTGGTTCGCTCTCCAAGCGTCTATTTCAGCACAAAAGTGGATAAGAACGGTAAAAAAACCTACACCGCCACAGTAATTCCTAACCGCGGAGCCTGGCTGGAACTTGAGACCGACGCTAAGGACATTATGTATGTCCGCATCGACCGGACTCGTAAGATCCCGGTTACCGTGCTTCTGCGTGCTCTCGGGTTCGGCAGTGATGCTGAGATTCTGGAACTGCTTGGCAATGATGAATATATTCGCAATACGCTGGATAAAGACAACACGGACTCTACGGAAAAGGCGCTTATTGAAATCTACGAGCGTCTGCGTCCGGGCGAACCGCCGACACTTGATAATGCCAAGAGCCTTTTGGTCGCGCGTTTCTTTGATCCGAAGCGCTATGATTTGGCCAATGTAGGCCGCTACAAGATCAACAAAAAGCTGCACATTAAGAATCGTTTGTTCAATCAGCGTTTGGCTCAACCTCTGGTTGATGAGTCCACAGGTGAAATCCTGGCGGAATCCGGCCAAATGGTTGACCGTCGTCTGCTTGATGAGCTGATTCCTTATTTCGAGAAAAATGTTGCCTCCAAAAACTACCGTGTAAGCGGTGGGGTTATGGACAGTATTGATATCCCTCTGCAAACGATCGACGTGTTCTCGCCGATTGAAGAAGGACGGGTTATCAAACTGATTGCCAATGGTAATATCGACAAATCAGTGAAGCATATTACTCAGGCTGATATTATCTCCTCAATCAGCTACTTTATTAATTTGCTGCACGGCATCGGCAACACCGATGATATCGACCACTTGGGTAACCGTCGTTTGCGTTCTGTAGGTGAACTGCTGCAGAACCAATTCCGTATCGGGTTGTCCCGTATGGAACGCGTAGTACGTGAGAGAATGTCGATTCAGGATGCTAATGCGATTACGCCACAGGCTTTGATCAACATTCGTCCGGTTATCGCGTCGATTAAAGAGTTCTTCGGTAGTTCGCAGCTGTCCCAATTTATGGACCAGACGAACCCGCTGGCTGAACTGACACATAAACGCCGTCTATCGGCACTCGGACCCGGCGGTCTGACTCGTGAACGCGCGGGCTTTGAAGTTCGTGACGTCCATCACAGTCACTACGGCCGTATGTGTCCAATTGAAACGCCGGAAGGTCCGAATATCGGGCTGATCAACTCCTTGTCCACCTTTGCCCGCATCAATGAATACGGCTTTATTGAAGCGCCGTACCGTTGGGTCGATCCGAAGACTGGCAAGGTGACCGAGCAGATCGATTACCTGACTGCTGATGAAGAAGATAACTATGTAGTTGCTCAGGCTAACGTACTGATCGACGAAGAGGGCTCCTTCAAAGAAGACATGGTTATCGTTCGTTACAACAAAGATTCAGATAACATTACAACAATGCCAAGTAATCGCGTGGATTACATGGATGTATCGCCGAAACAGGTTGTATCGGTCGCTACGGCGCTCATTCCGTTCCTTGAGAACGATGACTCCAACCGCGCACTGATGGGATCGAACATGCAGCGTCAGGCCGTTCCGCTTCTAATTCCTAAAGCACCGCTTGTCGGCACAGGAATGGAACATAAATCCGCTAAGGATTCGGGCGTATGTATTGTTTCCAAGTTTGACGGTATTATTGAACGCTCGTCGGCCAACGAAATTTGGCTGCGCCGCGTTGAAGCTGTCGAAGGCAAGGAAGTTAAAGGCGATATCGTTAAATATAAATTACACAAATTTATGCGTTCGAACCAGGGTACCTGCATTAATCAACGTCCGCTGGCTAAAAGAGGCGACATTGTTAAGAAAGGTGACATTCTGGCAGATGGACCATCCACGGAAATGGGCGAACTTGCTCTTGGCCGCAACGTAGTTGTTGCGTTCATGACTTGGGAAGGTTACAACTACGAGGATGCGATCCTGCTGAGTGAGAAGCTGGTTAAGGAAGATGTATACACTTCGATTCATATCGAGGAATACGAATCCGAGGCTCGTGACACCAAGCTGGGACCTGAAGAGATTACGCGTGATATTCCGAATGTCGGTGAAGAAGCGTTGCGCAATCTTGATGAGCGCGGCATCATCCGCATCGGTGCGGAAATTAACGCTGGTGATATTCTGGTAGGTAAAGTTACTCCGAAGGGTGTAACTGAACTAACTGCTGAAGAACGCCTGCTGCACGCTATCTTTGGTGAGAAGGCCCGCGAAGTGCGCGATACTTCGCTGCGCGTTCCTCATGGTAGTGACGGTATTATCGTTGACGTTAAAGTATTTACACGCGAGAACGGCGATGAGCTGCCTCCGGGTGTGAATCAGCTGGTTCGTGTCTACATCGCTCAGAAACGTAAGATTTCTGAAGGTGACAAGATGGCCGGACGTCACGGTAACAAGGGTGTCGTTGCCCGTATCCTGCCTGAAGAAGATATGCCATTCCTTCCTGACGGTACACCGGTGCAGGTTGTCCTGAACCCTCTGGGCGTTCCTTCCCGTATGAACATCGGCCAGGTGCTCGAAGTTCATATCGGTATGGCTGCCCTGCAGCTCGGTATTCACGTAGCTACTCCAGTATTTGATGGAGCGCGTGAGAACGACGTGTTTGACACGATGGAAGAAGCCGGCATGCAGCGTAATGGTAAGACTGTGCTTTATGACGGCCGTACAGGTGAACGCTTCGAGCGTGAAGTTACTGTCGGCGTTATGCACATGATCAAACTGGCGCACATGGTTGACGATAAGATTCATGCCCGTTCCACAGGACCTTACTCTCTCGTTACACAGCAGCCACTCGGCGGTAAAGCCCAGTTCGGCGGACAGCGTTTCGGGGAGATGGAAGTTTGGGCGCTTGAAGCTTACGGTGCTGCATATACACTTCAAGAGATTTTAACTGTGAAGTCCGATGACGTGGTAGGCCGTGTCAAGACGTACGAATCCATTGTCAAAGGCGAGAATGTTCCAGAACCAGGTGTTCCGGAATCCTTCAAAGTACTCATCAAGGAACTGCAGTCGCTTGGTATGGATGTTAAGATCCTCAGCGGCGACGAGCAGGAAATTGAAATGAAGGAACTGGATGATGAGGATGAGACGTCAGGCGACAAGCTGAGCCTCAATTTGGAAGGCACAGAAGTCGGAATAGAGTAATTAAAGCTGTAAGAATCAATTTCATTTAAAAAGGACCGTGCCCTCTTTTGATCTAACCATCAAGGGAGGGCCTCCGGTACTAAATCAGGATATAGGTTAAGGAGGGTTGCTCCTTGTTGGACGTTAACAATTTTGAATTCATGAAAATCGGGCTTGCTTCTCCGGAGAAGATTCGTTCTTGGTCCCGCGGAGAAGTAAAAAAACCGGAAACCATTAACTATCGTACATTGAAGCCGGAAAAAGAAGGTCTTTTCTGCGAACGTATCTTCGGACCGCAAAAAGACTGGGAATGTCACTGTGGTAAATACAAACGCGTTCGTTATAAGGGCGTAGTGTGCGACCGATGCGGCGTGGAAGTTACCCGCGCTAAAGTTCGCCGCGAACGTATGGGCCACATTGAACTGGCGGCTCCTGTATCTCATATCTGGTATTTCAAAGGTATTCCAAGCCGTATGGGTCTGGCACTCGATATGTCCCCGAGATCGCTTGAAGAGATCATCTACTTTGCATCTTATGTTGTAACCGATCCAGGTGAAACGCCACTGGAGAAGAAACAACTGCTGTCCGAGAAAGAATACCGCAGCTACCGTGAGAAATACGGCTACGGTTTCCAAGCCGGCATGGGTGCCGAAGCGGTGAAGAAGCTGCTTCAGGATATCGACATTGAGAAGGAATTGGAATTCCTCAAGGAAGAGCTGCGTACCGCCCAAGGCCAACGCCGCAACCGGGCAATCAAACGTCTGGAAGTTATTGAAGCCTTCCGTAACTCCGGCAACAAGCCTGATTGGATGATCATGGATGTGCTTCCGGTTATTCCTCCGGAGCTTCGTCCGATGGTTCAATTGGATGGTGGCCGTTTTGCTACGTCTGACCTTAACGATCTCTATCGTCGCGTAATCAACCGGAACAACCGTCTGAAGAGACTACTTGATCTGGGTGCTCCTGATATTATCGTGCAGAATGAGAAACGGATGCTTCAGGAAGCTGTCGATGCACTTATCGACAACGGCCGTCGCGGCCGCCCTGTAACGGGTCCTGGTAACCGTCCGCTCAAATCGCTCAGTCATATGCTGAAAGGTAAACAAGGACGTTTCCGTCAGAACTTGCTCGGCAAACGGGTTGACTATTCCGGACGTTCCGTTATCGTTGTAGGACCGTATCTCAAAATGTACCAATGCGGACTTCCAAAGAAAATGGCGCTTGAACTCTTCAAACCGTTTGTTATGAAAGAATTGGTGAACAAGGGCTTGGCCCATAACATCAAGAGCGCAAAACGTAAAGTTGAGCGTGTAAGTCCTGAAGTATGGGATGTGCTTGAAGAAGTAATCAGAGAGCATCCGGTTCTGCTGAACCGTGCCCCTACACTTCACCGTCTCGGTATTCAAGCGTTTGAACCGATTCTGGTAGAAGGTCATGCTATCCGTCTTCACCCGCTCGTATGTACGGCTTACAATGCCGACTTTGACGGTGACCAAATGGCGGTACACGTTCCTCTGTCAGCAGAAGCTCAAGCGGAAGCACGTCTGCTCATGCTGGCCTCCGGTAACATCCTGAACCCTAAGGACGGCAAACCGGTTGTTACCCCTTCCCAGGATATGGTCCTCGGTACATTCTACCTGACCATGGACAACAAGGAAGAAAAGGGTACAGGGATGATTCTGCGTACCGTGAACGAAGCTGTTTCAGCTTACCAGCGTGGAACCGCAGGTCTGCACGCCCGTGTAGCTATTCCTGTTAAGGCTCTGGGTAAAACCTGCTTTACAGAAGCGCAACAAGGCGCAATGCTGATTACTACGGTCGGAAAGATCATCTTTAACGAGATCTATCCTAGCAGCTTCCCTTATATCAACGAAGCGACCAAAACGAACCTGCTGCAAGGTACGCCAGAGAAATACTTTATCTATGAAAAAGGCGCGGACATCCGTGAGCTGATTATGAATGCTCCGGAAGCAAGTGCTGTAGGTAAGGAATATTTGGGTCTGATCATTGCCCGCTGCTTCGAAACCTATCACACGACCAAAACATCTGTGATTTTGGATAAAATCAAGCAACTTGGCTTTACGTACTCCACACGTTCCGGTGTTACGGTTGCCGTATCGGACGTTATCGTGCCGGAGGAAAAGGTTACAATCCTGAAAGAGTCCGAGGCTAAGGTCGATGTGGTTGCCAACCAATATCGCCGTGGTCTGATCACCAATGACGAACGTTATGACCGTGTTATTGAGATCTGGTCGAAGACGAAGGATGATCTTACCAACGTGCTGTTGAAATCGATGGACCGTTTCAATTCTATCATGCTCATGGTTGACTCCAAAGCGCGTGGTAACAAATCTCAGATTACCCAGCTGGGTGGTATGCGTGGACTGATGGCTACACCATCGGGACGGATTTTCGAATTGCCAATCAAGGCAAACTTCCGTGAAGGTCTGACCGTCCTCGAGTACTTTATCTCCACTCACGGAGCGCGTAAAGGTCTGGCCGATACAGCGCTGCGTACAGCGGACTCCGGATACTTGACACGCCGTCTCGTTGACGTGGCCCAAGACGTTATTGTCCGTGAAGAAGACTGTGGTACCGATAAAGGCTTCACCGTCAGCCGTATTCAAGATGGCAAGGAAGTTATCGAAGATCTGTACGACCGTATTGAAGGCCGCTACTCCTTTGAAACTGTACGTCATCCGGAAACGAAGGAAATCCTCGTTCACCGCAACGATCTGATTGACTCCGACAAAGCTGAGGCGATTGTTAACGCTGGTGTGACCAAACTGCAGATCCGTTCCGTGCTGAGCTGCCGTGCGCGTCACGGTGTCTGCAAGAAATGCTACGGACGTAACCTGGCAACAGGTAAATTCGTGGAAATCGGTGAAGCTGTCGGTATCATCGCGGCACAATCCATCGGTGAGCCGGGAACCCAGCTTACAATGCGTACGTTCCATACCGGGGGTGTTGCCGGTGATGATATCACGCAAGGTTTGCCGCGTATCCAGGAGTTGTTTGAAGCCCGTAACCCTAAAGGTCAGGCTACAATCAGTGAAATTGACGGGGTAATCAAGGAAATCCGCGAAACCAAGGACCGCCGCGAAATCGAGGTTCAAGGTGAAGCTGAATCCAAGACTTATTCCATCACCTACGGTTCGCGTCTGCGTGTCAGTGAAGGCCAGGAGATTGAAGCTGGGGATGAGCTGACAGACGGTTCGATCGACCCTAAAGAAATGCTGCGCATCAAAGGGATCCGCGGGGTACAGAACTACATTCTGCAAGAAGTACAGCGTGTATACCGTAACCAAGGCGTTGAGATCAATGATAAGCACATTGAAGTTATGATTAAGCAGATGCTGCGCAAAATCCGTATTATCGATGCTGGTGATACGAATCTCTTGCCAGGTGCTTTTGCTGACATTCATGAATACGAAGCTGCGAACAAGGAAGCCATTCTTTCTGGTAATGAGCCTGCAGTTGCCAAACCGGTACTGCTTGGTATTACTAAGGCATCCCTAGAGACAGATTCCTTCCTGTCTGCGGCCTCCTTCCAAGAAACTACCCGCGTCTTGACTGATGCTGCAATTAAGGGTAAAGTAGATAAGTTGCTTGGACTCAAAGAAAATGTTATTATCGGTAAGTTGATTCCTGCAGGTACTGGCATGAATCGCTACCGTAATGTGAAGCTGAGTGATCCGAATGTCGAAAGCTCGCAAGAAGCTTTAGAAACGGTTCCTGCTGAATAGTTAAATAATCATGGCGGGCAGTTGATTATGCCACGACTATTTATAGACGTGGCGCTGCTGCCTGCTGTGAATATTAATAAATTTATTGCCGATTCTCTTGACATCATCTACTGATAATGCTAATATGTCTAAGGTGCGTGAGTAGCCTGGTTATTCTTGTTCATTGGAGGTAATGATTTATCATGACTGATGATAGAGGACTGCAGGATGCTCAGGTCAAGATCGGTACCAAACAAACCGTTAAGGCGGTAGAGTTGGGCCAAGCCGCAGAAGTCTATGTGGCAGAGGACGGAGATCAACGGCTTACTTCCAGAATTGTTATGCTTTGTAACAAACAAGGTGTGAAGGTCACTTATGTGGACACGATGCTGAATTTGGGCAAAGCTTGCGGTATAGAAGTTGGTGCTGCTATGGCAGCCGTCTTAAAACAATAGCACGAGAAGCGTTTTTGTACCGGGGTACACTTCGGCAACAAAGACTTTTCATTTGTCTTTTTATGAACCGCCTGGGTCTGTGGACTTAATGTTCGTAAATAGATTACTATTTCAGGAAGGGGGTGGCACAACAATGCCAACTATTAATCAATTGGTTCGTAAAGGCCGTCAAGCCAAAATCGAAAAATCCAAATCTCCCGCTCTTCAAAAAGGGTTCAACGCCCTCAAGCGTGAGACTACAAATTTGAGCGCCCCGCAAAAACGCGGTGTGTGCACTCGTGTAGGCACAATGACTCCACGTAAACCAAACTCCGCGCTTCGTAAGTATGCCCGTGTTCGTTTGACGAACCGTCTTGAGGTGACTGCTTACATTCCGGGTATTGGACATAACCTTCAAGAGCACAGTGTTGTATTGCTGCGCGGAGGTAAAGTTAAGGACCTTGCAGGAGTTCGTTATCACATCGTTCGTGGCGCTTTGGATACAGCAGGCGTTGCTAACCGTATGCAAGCTCGTTCCAAGTATGGTGCAAAACGTCCTAAAGCAAAGAAATAAGTTAAGAATATCTGAATAACAAACATTGAGAAAGGGGGATATCCATGCCACGCAAAGGTCCAGTTACTAAGAGAGATGTATTGCCAGATCCATTGTATAATAGCAAGTTGGTTACTCGTTTGATCAACCGTATTATGCTGGGTGGTAAAAGAGGTGTCGCTCAAAGCATTCTGTACAATTCGTTCAAGTTGATTCAAGAACGCACAGGCAAAGATCCGATGGAAGTTTTCGAAGCTGCCATCAAGAATATTATGCCGGTATTGGAAGTTAAAGCTCGTCGTGTCGGCGGTGCTAACTACCAAGTGCCTATCGAGGTTAAACCTGAAAGACGTACTGCTTTGGGATTACGTTGGCTCGTGAACTACTCACGCAACCGCGGTGAGAAGACGATGGAAGAGCGTTTGGCGGCTGAGATCATCGACGCTTCCAACAACACAGGCGCTTCCGTTAAGAAACGCGAAGACACGCACAAAATGGCTGAAGCAAACAAAGCGTTTGCTCACTACCGCTGGTAGGATTTAAGGCCGTTCAAATAACTTATATTTTGAAGGGAGACCCAATTCATGGCAAGAGAGTTCTCCTTAAAAAATACACGTAACATCGGGATCATGGCGCATATTGATGCTGGTAAGACTACTACCACTGAGCGGATTCTATTCTATACAGGCCGTACGCACAAAATCGGTGAAGTTCACGAGGGTGCTGCTACAATGGACTGGATGGAGCAAGAACAAGAGCGCGGGATTACTATTACTTCCGCTGCTACAACTGCTGCATGGAAAGGTCACCGCATCAATATCATTGATACCCCTGGACACGTTGACTTCACAGTTGAAGTTGAACGTTCCCTTCGTGTATTGGATGGGGCAGTAGGCGTTTTCAGTGCGAAAGAGGGCGTTGAGCCTCAGTCTGAAACCGTATGGAGACAGGCTGACCGTTATGGCGTTCCCCGGATCGCATATGTAAATAAAATGGATATCATCGGTGCGGATTTCCTAAACGTTATCGACAGCATGCGTGATCGCTTGCAAGCCAATGCAGTTGCTATTCAACTGCCAATTGGTGCCGAAAACGACTTCATTGGTATTATTGACCTGGTTGAGCAAAAAGCTCATATGTTTAAAGACGATCTGGGCCAAAATATTGAAGTAACGGACATTCCGGCTGAATATCTGGAACAAGTTGAGGGGCTGCGTCTTGAGTTGATCGAGAAAGTAGCAGAACTTGACGAAGATCTGACTATGAAGTACCTGGAAGGCGAAGAAATTTCAGTTGATGAGATCAAAGCTGCTCTGCGCAAAGGCGTTGTAGAAGTTAAGATCTTCCCTGTAATTGTCGGATCCTCCTACCGTAACAAAGGTGTCCAACTGATGATGGACGCTGTCGTAGATTACTTGCCATCCCCACTGGATGTACCGGCTATTCAAGGTCATCTGGATGACGGAACTGAAGCGGTTCGCCACTCTTCGGACGAAGAACCATTCTCAGCACTGGCATTTAAAATCATGACAGACCCTTATGTAGGTAAACTCACGTTCTTCCGCGTGTATTCCGGTGTTCTGGAATCCGGTTCTTATGTAGTTAACGCTACTAAGAACAAACGCGAGCGTATCGGCCGTATCCTGCAAATGCATGCGAACAGCCGCCAAGAAATCTCCATCGTTTACGCTGGTGATATCGCGGCAGCCGTTGGTCTGAAGGACACAAGTACTGGCGATACACTTTGTGATGAGAAACATCCGGTTATTTTGGAGTCCATGAACTTCCCTGATCCGGTTATCGAAATCGCAGTTGAACCAAAAACCAAAGCTGACCAAGATAAACTGGGTGTTGCTCTCGGTAAGTTGACTGAAGAGGATCCAACTCTTCGTGCTCACACTGATGAAGAAACAGGCCAAACGATCCTGGCAGGTATGGGTGAGCTTCACCTTGATATTATCATCGACCGTATGCGCCGCGAATTCAAGGTAGAAACCAATGTGGGTAAACCACAGGTTGCTTACCGCGAAACATTCAAAGCACCAGCTCGTGTCGAAGGTAAATTCGTTCGCCAATCCGGCGGTCGCGGTCAGTACGGTCACGTATGGGTTGAATTTGAACCTCTCGAGCCAGGTACTGGCAGCAAGTTCGAAAGTAAAGTAGTCGGTGGCTCTGTTCCTAGAGAGTATATCGCTCCTGCACTTGCCGGTATTGAAGAGCAAATGAAAAACGGCGTTATCGCAGGCTTCCCGCTTGTTGACGTTAAGGCTACCATCGTTGATGGTTCTTATCATGATGTTGACTCCAACGAAATGGCATTCAAAATTGCCGGATCGATGGCACTCAAAGCAGCTAAAGACAAGTGTAAGCCTGTCCTGCTTGAGCCAATCATGAAAGTGGAAGTAACTGTTCCTGAGGAATATATGGGTGATGTAATGGGTATGCTGAACTCCCGTCGCGGTCGGATCGAAGGTATGGATTCCCGTGGTGGAGCGCAAATTATCCGTGCGAAGGTGCCTCTTTCCGAAATGTTCGGATACTCCACAACACTCCGTTCCGGTACTCAAGGACGCGGCGTATTCTCGATGGAGCTTTCTCACTATGAAGAAGTTCCTAAATCCATTGCGGAAGAGATCGTTGCTAAGAACAAAGGCGGAGAATAATTAACTGTTTTAACTTGCTGTCCGGGTACAACCGATCAGTCATCCTAGATAAGCAACTAGCCCGGCGGCTCAAATATAAGGAACCCCACAATAAGGAGGAACTGTTCAAATGGCAAAGGCAAAGTTTGAACGTAACAAACCACACGTTAACATCGGTACTATTGGTCACGTCGACCATGGTAAAACAACTCTGACTGCTGCAATCACTACTGTATTGTCCAAAAAATACGGTGGCGCTGCTGTAGCATTCGACCAAATCGATAAGGCTCCTGAAGAACGCGAACGTGGTATCACTATCTCCACAGCTCACGTTGAATATGAAACTCCTAACCGTCACTACGCACACGTAGACTGCCCTGGTCACGCCGACTATGTTAAAAACATGATCACTGGCGCAGCGCAAATGGACGGAGCTATCCTGGTTGTATCCGCAGCTGACGGCCCTATGCCACAAACTCGCGAACACATCCTGCTGTCCCGTCAAGTAGGCGTTCCTTACATCGTTGTATTCTTGAACAAATGCGACATGGTTGAAGACGAAGAGTTGCTTGAACTGGTTGAAATGGAAGTTCGCGACTTGCTGAGCGAATATGATTTCCCAGGCGATGATACTCCAATCATCCGTGGATCTGCTCGTGAAGCTCTTCAAAACCCTGATGGCGATTATGCACAAAAAATCGTTGAGATGTTCGATACGATTGATACGTACATTCCGCTTCCAGAGCGTCAAACTGACAAGCCTTTCTTGATGCCTGTCGAAGATGTATTCTCCATTACTGGCCGCGGTACTGTGGCAACTGGTCGCGTAGAACGCGGAACAGTTAAAGTCGGAGAAGAAATCGAAATCGTTGGTATTCATGAAGAAACTAAGAAATCCGTAGTTACGGGCGTAGAAATGTTCCGTAAATTGCTGGATTCCGCTCAAGCAGGCGACAACATCGGCGCACTTCTGCGTGGTGTTGATCGTAACATGATCGAGCGCGGCCAAGTAATTGCTAAGCCGAACTCCGTTAAGCCACACACTGAGTTCACTGCTCAGATCTACGTTCTGACTAAAGAAGAAGGCGGACGTCACAAACCATTCTTCACTGGTTACCGTCCACAGTTCTACTTCCGTACAACTGACGTAACTGGCATCATCAACCTGCCAGAAGGTACTGAAATGGTTATGCCTGGTGACAACATCACAGTAACTGTTTCCCTGATCTCCCCAATCGCTATTGAAGAAGGTACTAAATTCTCCATTCGCGAAGGCGGACGTACAGTTGGAGCAGGTAGCGTAGCTTCCATCCAAAAATAATTCGGTTCTATCCGTTAGGATAGTGCTGAACCATAAAGGCAGGGATTCTTCTCCGGAAGACTCCCTGTTTTTTTGCATACAAAAAACTCTATTTCCTTATAAAGACCCGGAAATAGAGTTGAATTCAAATGAAACGATTAAGACATATCTTGGGTGTACGCTGGGCCTGGAACTTTGGATATTACCACATGCAAACTTGCGGGTTGATGACCATTGTTACGGTAGGAAAAAGATTCATCACCGGCGAGGTGGATAACATCCCCTTCAGCTAGATCCTGCTCTACATCGTTAACATTAATGATTCCGTTTCCCTTCAGAGCAAGGATGAATACATCTGCTCCGGGATGTTTATGCGCTGGAAGCTGTTGGCCTGGCATGAAATTAAGCATAAACATTACACTATCGCCTTTTTGAAACAGGATTTTCTTCGTAAACCGTTCCTCCTGATACTGAATTGCTTCTACTACTGTCTTTTTCTCCATCATCAATCCCTGCCTTCGTTTTTATTATTGTCTTAAAGTTTAACTTCATACTCACAATGCTCATGACCTGCAGCATTGCATTTTACTTCTCTGACGGATATCCGTCTTCCCATGATTTTGGATAAAGCCCCTTCCAGAATAGCTCCTTCCAAATCACAAATCAGCTTCTCTTCCTCTAGCGTCGGGAGACCTTTACAAAAGCAGTCTTCCACCGCGATGCTGATCTTGCGATCATCCTCATGCAGGATGCGTGGAATCCCTATTTTCAAATCCTCGAATAATTGTAGTAACTCTTCGAGTGTGTTCACTGGTAGACTCTCACCGATTTTTCGGCCAACAGTAAGTGTAGTTCCTTTACCGCCAAGGGGGAGACCCTGGTTCATTCCGATAAGGCGGATAGTGCGGAATAGTTCAAGCGGAACCATGTTGCCGAGCACAGATCTGTCCATACTTTTCATATCTTCGAAGGTATAATGCAGCATAGATACTCCATCTCCTTTAGATCTCTCTATAGGACTATTGTGACGGATATTGATAAGATATTCCTTGATACAGATCAAGTTTTTGAAAAAAGTTGTGAGGGCAGTCACTGGGCAGCATTAGGATCCTTGTTATGGTGAGCATAGCAGAAAGGATGGTGAGTGAATGGAATGCACAGTATGCAATTCCCATTCTTGTGTTTCTCAGGTGCCCGTATTCAAGAATCTATCAGATGAAGAATTGATAATGGTAGAAGCGATAGTAGAATCGAGCCATTATGCTAAAGGAAGTCTCGTGTTCAGAGAGGGAGAAGAGTCAGATTCGCTTTTTGTAGTGAAGAGTGGCCTCATTAAGCTCACGCAGAGCAATAAAGAAGGTAAGCAGCATATTCTCCGATTCCTGTTCCCCGGCGACTATTTTGGACAGTTTGCTTTGCTGCACCACAAACAAAATTATGTAACAGCCGAAGTTGTAGAGAGTGGAAGTGTATGCCGGATGCACCGCAAACAATTTGTACCTTTATTGGAGAACAACGCGGCGCTTGCGTTCAGCTTTTTAATGTCGATGAGCGAACAGTTGCATCAAGCCGAAGAGCTGGCTGGTGCAATGCATATATATGATGTGGAAAAACGCCTCGCCCGGTTGCTGCTTTATCTGCATAACAGAAATCAATCGGACGATTCCTCACGTGTACAAGGTAGCAGCATTGATTTGCCAGCTGCCAAGAAAGAGTTCGCCGCTATGATAGGAGCCACCGCCGAAACACTTAGCCGCAAGCTGAATTATCTGGAAAGTATGGGGATTATCACGGTCCGCAAAAGAACGGTAGACATTTTAGATCTAAAAGCACTGAATCAAATGGCAGAAATGAAAGAATAGAATCTAGAAACGACAATATACGACAAAATAACGGTCCGAATAACTTATTTTTCAACATTATTCAACAAAATATTACTTAAAATTCTTTACAATTATTCTATCCATAGAGTAAAATATTTCTATATCAGCAATGTTATTTTCAGGAAATTCAGGGAGAGTGGAAGTATGGGGAAATGTCCTTTTTCTTTTATGCATGGTTTAACATCACGTAACACAAGCGAGGAATCTCCCGAAGTTCGCTCAATGGACAGCAAGAATCTTATACCCACTGCCACACAGTCCTTTCATACCCTTGACGGGCATGAGGAACTCAATGAACAGATGCGAATGATTGACTTGACTGAGGAAGATCTTACGCTTCTGCGTCTATTGAAACCGGTTGTGGAAAGAGATATCGACATCATAACCGACCAGTTTTACAAGACGGTGCTTGGAGTCGGTAAACTGGAAGCGATTATTCTTGAACACAGCAGTATTGAACGGTTAAAAAAGACTTTAAAGCAGCATATTATTGAAATCTTCGATGGAAACGTTGATGAACATTACATTGCCAAACGCCTCAGCATTGCGAAGATACATAAGAGGGTCGGACTGGAGCCAAAATGGTATTTGTCGGCTTTTCAAAACCTGCAAAATGTATTTATTACAGCTGTATATAATCAATCCCTGAAAGAAAACGAGACCTTAAAAGTGGTTCAGACCATAACCAAACTGCTGAATTTGGAGCAACAGCTGGTACTGGAAGCGTATGAAAAGGAAAACACCAGAGAGAAGGAAGAGCAGTACTTAATTGTAAAAAATGAACTGAAGCAAAAAATCGCAGAATTCAGCGGTGAGCTAATAGATCTCAGTATGGATACTAACGCTGCTGTAGAGCAGCTGGTGGCAAGCAGTAACGAAGTGAGTAGTACGTTCCAACGAACTGCAAGTTCGGCTAAGGCGTCTCAGGGGATGGCTAGGGACGGGCATGAGCACTTAGACAGCCTTACCGGTCAAATCCATCTGATTTATGAAAGCACCACTGAAATGGAACGGTCGGTGAATGAACTAAGCAGCTCATCTCAGCAGATCCAGAATATTGTTGCAGCTGTTCAGGAAATTGCTGATCAGACCAAAATTCTTTCACTCAATGCTACTATAGAAACTGCGAGGGCCGGAGAGCATGGTAGAGGCTTCAGCGTAGTTGCGCAGGAGGTCAACCGGCTAGCCGAGGATACCAAGAATACAGTTGTACGCATCGGCGAGCTAACCGATCTATCAGGGAGGCTGACCTCTCAGGTTGTTGAAGAGATCCGCAAGGTACAGGAACTGACTAAGAGCGGTAAACATCAATCGGTTGAGACCAGCCGGCTGTTTAGTGAAATCGTGGATTCCATGCAGACCAGCACCCAGGAAATTGTGACCGTAGAACAAGAGATAAGAGTGTTGATTCAAACTATCGAAGGAATCGGCTCTACAACGGCACAATCTGCCGCCTCAGCGGAGTATTTCCGTTCAGCTACAGAGGGTCTTTAATTAGGAACGACTACATATGTGCCATATATATAGAATGAAAACAACTTGTGAAAAAAATCATGAGTTGTTTTGTATTTTCGCTTGCAAAGTGTCCGCCTATTATATATAATAATAAATGTTGTTCTGAGACGTTGCGATGATGTGAGAGGTTACTGACACACCCGGCCCCTTTGCCATGAGGTCGACGTCAGAAAATTTTCACGGAGTATGTCCGATAATAAATTGGGCGATAGAAGGAGGGACTAAAATGGCAAAGCAAAAAATTCGTATCCGCTTGAAAGCATACGACCACAGAATTCTTGATCAATCCGCAGAGAAAATCGTTGAAACAGCAAAACGTTCGGGTGCTGGTGTATCCGGGCCGATCCCGCTGCCAACTGAGAAGCAAATCATTACTATTCTCCGTGCGGTACACAAGTACAAGGATTCCCGTGAACAGTTTGAACAACGGACTCACAAACGTTTGATCGATATTGTGAACCCAACACCACAAACTGTGGATGCCTTGATGCGCTTGGATCTACCGTCCGGTGTAGATATCGAAATCAAATTGTAATACTATCTATTAAAGCAACTAGGAAAAGAAAAGAGGTGTCAACATTGAAAGGTATCTTAGGAAAAAAACTCGGTATGACTCAAGTGTTTACTCCAGAAGGTAACGTAATCGCGGTTACGGTTATCGAAGCTGGTCCTTGTGTGGTACTGCAAAAGAAAGACCTGAATATCGACGGATATGAAGCAGTGCAGTTGGGCTTTTCCGACAAGAAGGAAAGTCGCTCCAACAAGCCTGAACAGGGTCACGCCAAAAAGGCAAATGCAACACCTAAGCGCTACGTTCGCGAAATTCGCGGTGTTGACCTCGGGGCACTCGAGGTTGGACAAGAGCTGAAGGCTGATATCTTCGCTGAAGGCGAATTTGTTGACGTAACAGGTACATCTAAGGGTAAAGGTTTCCAAGGTGTTATCAAACGCTGGGGACAAAGCCGCGGACCAATGGCACACGGATCGCGTTACCACAGAAGACCAGGTTCCATGGGTTCCATCCAAGCTAACCGTGTTCCAAAGGGCAAACGCCTGCCAGGACATATGGGTCACACGACCGTAACGGTTCAAAAGCTTGAAATCATCAGAGTAGACGTTGAACGTAACGTATTGCTGGTTAAAGGCGCTATTCCAGGTCCTAAAAACAGCTTTGTGAAAGTTAAACAAACCGTTAAGAAATAATTACTGAAGAAAGGAGGAACATGAAATGCCAAAAGTAACACTTTTTAATATTAGTGGTAACGAAGTTGGCGAAGTTGAATTGAGCGATACAGTGTTCGGTATTGAACCGAATGTGCATGTTCTGCACGAAGCTGCGCTTATGCAAAGAGCTTCCCTTCGTCGTGGTACACATAAAGTAAAAGGACGTTCTGAAGTGCGTGGCGGCGGACGTAAGCCTTGGAAACAAAAAGGTACAGGTCGTGCTCGTCAAGGCTCCATTCGTTCTCCACAATGGAAAGGCGGCGGCGTAGTCTTCGGACCGACACCACGCAGTTATTCCTGGAAACTGCCTAAGAAAGTTCGCCGTTTGGCCATCAAATCCGCGTTGTCCTCGAAAGTGCTCGGGAATGACATCATCGTATTGGATAGCTTGACAATGAATGCTCCGAAGACGAAAGAATTCGCAGCGATTCTGAACAATCTTAAAGTAGGCAGCAAAGCCCTGATCGTAGCTCCTAGCTATGATGACAATGTGGCACTTTCCGCTCGTAACATCCCTGGGGTGAAATTCGTAGCGGCTGACGGCATCAATGTTCTTGACGTACTGACGTACGACAAACTGATCATCACTAAAGAAGCAGTTCTGAAGGTAGAGGAGGTGTTCGCGTAATGAAAGATCCTCGTGATATTATCAAACGTCCGGTGATTACGGAACGCACATCCGAATACATGAGCGAATTGAAATACGCTTTTGAAGTGGATATCCGTGCTAACAAGACCGAAATCAAAAAAGCTGTCGAGGCTATTTTCAAAGTTAAAGTAGTTAGTGTGAACACAATGCGTGTACCTGGCAAACTGAAGCGTTATGGTAAATACTCCGGTTATACTCCAGAGTGGAAAAAAGCCATCGTTAAGCTCAGCCCGGACAGCAAGCCGCTCGAATTCTTTGAAGCGGTTGAATAATACTTTGTAAAGTAAGGAGGGAATACAGTGCCAATCAAAAAGTACAAACCGACATCTCCGGCCAGACGTAACATGTCCGTGTCTACGTTTGAAGAAATCACAACAAATGAGCCAGAGAAATCTTTGCTTGCGCCGCTGTTCAAACATGCGGGCCGTAACAACCAAGGTAAAATTACAGTTCGTCACCATGGCGGCGGACACAAACGTAAATACCGTATCATCGACTTCAAACGTACAAAAGACGGCATACCAGGTAGCGTTGCTACGATCGAGTATGACCCGAACCGTACATCCAATATTGCTTTGATCCACTATGCCGATGGAGAGAAACGTTACATCCTCGCTCCTCAAGGCCTTAAAGTTGGGGATAAGATTGAGTCCGGCCCTGCAGCCGATATCAAAATTGGTAACAGCCTTCCGCTGGCGAACATTCCAGTTGGTACAGTTATCCACAACATTGAACTTAAACCAGGCAAAGGCGGCCAGTTGGTACGCGCTGCCGGTACAGAAGCTCAATTGCTGGGTAAAGAAGAAAAATACGTTTCTGTTCGTTTGACTTCCGGTGAAGTTCGCAGAATCCTCAGCGTATGCCGTGCAACGATCGGATCCGTAGGTAACGGTGATCATGAACTGATCAAGATTGGTAAAGCCGGACGCAGTCGCTGGCTGGGCAAACGTCCTGAAGTACGCGGTGTTGTAATGAACCCTAACGATCACCCACACGGTGGTGGTGAAGGCCGCGCTCCAATCGGACGGAAATCGCCTATGTCACCTTGGGGTAAACCAACCCTCGGCTACAAAACGCGTAAGAAAAACAAAGCATCTGATAAATATATCGTTCGCCGCCGCACGAAATAAGACGCTTCTGGCAAGTTAGCTTAACGCGAAGCGTCGATTCGCGGTTTGAAGAACCGGATGAAGGGAGGATTCACACATGGGTCGCAGTTTAAAGAAGGGGCCGTTCATCGATGGCTACCTGCTGAAAAAAGTTGAGGAATTGAACGAGGCAGATAAGAAGGTCGTTGTTAAAACCTGGTCCCGTCGCTCTACCATTTTCCCTCAGTTTATCGGACATACGTTTGGTGTATATGACGGTCGTAAACACGTGCCAGTATACGTAACGGAAGATATGGTAGGTCACAAGTTGGGCGAGTTCGCGCCAACACGTACTTACAAAGGCCACGCGGGTGACGATAAGAAAACAAGAAGATAATTAAGGTCTTCGTTTGAGAGGAGGGAAAACAATGGAAGCAAAAGCACATGCAAGATCGGTGCGGATTTCCGCTCGCAAAGCGAAACTGGTTGTTGACTTGATTCGCGGCAAGCAAGTGGGGGAAGCAATTGCAATTCTTCGCCACACTCCAAAATCCGCTTCTCCAGTAGTTGAGAAGTTGCTTAACTCGGCGATCGCCAATGCTGAGCATAACTACTCTATGGACGTGAACAGTTTGTTTGTTAGCGAAGTTTTCGTTAACCAGGGTCCTACGATGAAGCGTTTCCGTCCACGCGCCATGGGCCGTGCAAGTCGGATCAATAAACGTACCAGCCACATTACTTTGGTGGTATCTGAGAAATAAGGAGGGATAACACGTGGGTCAAAAGGTAAATCCAGTCGGTCTCCGAGTCGGAATTATTCGCGATTGGGAATCTAAATGGTATGCAGGCAAAGATTTCGGTACTCTTTTAATGGAAGACGTCAAAATCCGGGAATACCTTAAAGGTAAGTTGAAGGATTCCGCTGTTTCCCGCATCGAGATCGAAAGAGCGGCAAGCCGCGTGAACGTTACAATTCACACTGCTAAACCAGGTATGGTAATTGGTAAAGGCGGAGCAGAAGTAGAAGTACTTCGCAGCGCAGTTACAACTATCGCTGGTGGCAAAAAGGTTCACATCAACATCAACGAAATTAAGCACCCTGAACTGGATGCAATTCTTGTTGCTGAAAGCATTGCACAACAATTGGAACGTCGTGTATCGTTCCGTCGTGCTCTGAAACAAGCGATTCAAAGAACTATGCGTTCCGGTGCAAAGGGAATTAAAACTCAAGTTGGCGGACGTCTTGGCGGCGCTGAGATTGCCCGTTCAGAAGGTTATAGCGAAGGAACAGTTCCACTTCATACGCTTCGTGCCGATATCGATTACGGAACGGCTGAAGCACATACTACTTACGGCCGTATCGGTGTAAAAGTATGGATCTACCGTGGAGAAGTTCTTCCCCCAGCTAAGAAACAAGCTGCTCAGGAAGGAGGCAACTAATCATGTTGGTACCAAAACGCGTTAAACACCGCAAGCAACAACGCGGTCACATGAAGGGTATGGCAAAAGGCGGTACCGAATTGAACTTCGGCGAATTCGGCTTGCAAGCTTTGGAGCCGTCTTGGATCACTAACCGTCAGATCGAAGCTGCCCGTATCGCAATGACACGTTACATCAAACGTGGCGGTCAAGTTTGGATCAAGATTTTCCCAGATAAGCCTATTACTCAAAAACCTCTTGAGGTTCGTATGGGTAGTGGTAAAGGTAACGTTGAGAAATGGGTAGCCGTAGTTAAACCGGGCAAGATTATGTTCGAACTCGGAGGCGTGTCGGAAGAAATCGCTCGTGAAGCGATGCGTCTTGCCGCTCACAAGCTGCCTATCAAGACTAAGTTTGTGAAACGTGAAGAATTGGGTGGTGAAGCAAATGAAAGCTAATGAACTTCGCAACTTAACCACTGCCGAGATTGAACAAAAGATCGCTGGATTCAAAGAAGAACTTTTCAATCTCCGTTTTCAATTGGCAACTGGCCAATTGGATAACCCGACTCGGATTCGTGATGTGCGTAAGGAAATAGCTCGTGCTAAAACCGTTATCCATCAAAGAGTACTCGGGATCAGCTAAGTGAGGGCGGATTAATGATCCGTAATCAGGAAGGAGGCTAACTATGAGCGAAGAACGTAATGCACGCAAAGTGCTGATCGGTAAAGTAGTCAGCGACAAAATGGATAAAACCATCGTAATTGCTGTTGAAACCTATAAGAAACACAATTTGTATCACAAACGCATCAAGTCTACGAATAAATTCAAAGCACATGATGAGGAAAACGTTGCTAAAATCGGTGATACTGTAAAAATCATGGAAACTCGTCCTTTGTCTAAAGACAAACGTTGGAGACTTGTTGAAGTGGTTGAAAAAGCGGTTATCATCTAAGATAGTGAGCAGAGCCTTTCCGGAAGGAGGAAATTAATAATGATTCAACCATTTACACGTTTGCATGTGGCTGATAACTCTGGTGCGAAGGAACTGATGTGTATCCGCGTACTGGGTGGTACTGGACGCCGTACAGCAGCAATCGGTGATCTGATCGTTTGTTCCGTTAAACAAGCAACACCAGGCGGCGTTGTCAAAAAGGGTGATGTTGTTAAAGCGGTGGTTGTTCGTACTAAACGTTCTGTGCGCCGTAAAGACGGTTCTTACATCGCATTCGACGAAAATGCAGCTGTTGTTGTTAAAGACGACAGAAGCCCACGCGGAACACGTATCTTCGGACCAGTTGCTCGCGAACTTCGCGATAAAGACTACATGAAGATCGTTTCCTTGGCACCGGAAGTAATCTAATAAAGTTACCCATAAAGTAACGTGAAGTTCTGAGAAGGTTAGTCATAGGAGGTGTAATAAATGCCTAGAGTGAAAAAAGTTCTGGAATCCCATAACAATAAACTGCATGTGAAGAAAGATGATGTGGTACTTGTGATCAGCGGGAAAGACAAAGGTAAAAAAGGCCGTGTCATCGCTGCTTATCCTCGTGAAAACCGCGTCCTGGTAGAAGGCGTGAACATGGTGAAAAAACACCAGAAGCCTAACCAGTTGAATCCGCAAGGCGGAATCATCGAACAAGAAGCTTCGATTCATGTGTCCAACGTAATGCACATTGATCCGAAGAGCGGTAAAGTTACTCGTATCGGTTACAAAGTACTCGATAACGGTAAGAAGGTTCGGGTAGCAAAGAGATCCGGAGAGATTATCGACTAATACAGTTCTAAAGAAAGGAGGTAAATCTTCATGGCAGCAAGAATGAAAGAACGTTATTTGAATGAAATAACACCTGCTCTGATGCAGAAGTTTAACTATACAACTGTTATGCAAGTACCTAAGATCGAGAAGGTTGTCATCAACATGGGTGTGGGTGACGCTGTTCAGAACTCCAAAGTACTTGATGCTGCAGTTAATGACTTGCAACTGATCGCTGGTCAAAAGCCAGTAATCACTAAAGCTAAAAAATCCATCGCCGGTTTCAAACTGCGCGAAAATATGCCGATTGGGGTTAAAGTAACACTGCGCGGCGAGCGTATGTATTACTTCCTGGACAAATTGTTCAACGTAACGCTTCCACGCGTACGTGACTTCCGCGGTGTTCCCACTAAAGCCTTTGACGGCCGTGGTAACTACACGCTTGGTCTTAAAGAACAACTGATCTTCCCAGAAATCGAGTATGACAAAGTGGATAAGGTCCGCGGTATGGACATCGTTATCGTAACGACTGCAAAGACGGATGAGGAATCCCGTGAGCTGCTGAATCAGCTGGGAATGCCTTTCGCTAAGTAAGAATCATCCATTTCTCCGAAACTGTTTAGGAGGTGTCAGGCTAAAGTGGCAAAAACTTCGATGAAAGTTAAACAACAACGCGAGCCTAAGTTCAAAGTACGTGCATATACACGTTGTGAGCGTTGCGGTCGTCCACATTCGGTACTGCAAAAGTTCAAAATTTGCAGAATTTGTTTCCGTGAGTTAGCTTATAAAGGCCAGATCCCTGGCGTGAAAAAAGCAAGTTGGTAAGAAGTTTATAAACGGGAAGGAGGTTTACACACATGACTATGTCTGATCCTATTGCAGATATGCTTACTCGTATTCGTAACGCCAACACTGTGCGTCACGAGACAGTAGAAATGCCTGCTTCTACTATGAAAAAACAAATCGCGGACATCTTGAAGCGTGAAGGTTTCATCCGTGATGCGGAATTCGTTGAAGATAGCAAACAAGGGATTATCCGTATCTTCTTGAAATACGGCCCTAACCAAGAGCGTGTTATCTCTGGTCTGAAAAGAATCAGTAAACCAGGCCTTCGCGTTTACACGAAGAGCAATGAAGTGCCTCGTGTACTCGGCGGCCTAGGAATCGCGATTATCTCCACATCTAAGGGAGTTATGACCGACAAAGAAGCTCGTCAATCAAAATCGGGCGGAGAAGTTGTCTGCTACATTTGGTAATAAACGTCACAAGATAAGGAGGTGCAACACATGTCTCGTATTGGTCGCAAACCAATCGCAGTACCTAGCGGTGTAGATGTCACTTTGGACAACGCCGTTATTACAGTAAAAGGTCCTAAGGGCACTTTGACTCGTGAGCTTCATAAAGACATGAAGGTTACAGTTGAAAATAACGAAATCACCGTTGTTCGCCCGTCGGACAACAAATTGCATCGTTCACTTCACGGCACAACCCGCTCCGTTGTCAACAACATGGTGAGCGGTGTGACTGAAGGTTTCTCGAAATCTCTGGAGCTGGTTGGGGTCGGATATCGTGCAAGCAAATCCGGAGATAAAATCGTTCTGAACGTTGGTTACTCCCACCCGGTTGAAATTACACCGGAAGCGGGCATCGAGTTCGAAGTTCCTGCGAACACGAAGATCATCGTTAAAGGTATCGATAAAGAACGCGTTGGCGCTTATGCTGCCAAAATCCGTTCCGTACGTGAACCAGAACCGTATAAAGGTAAAGGTATCAAATATGAAGGCGAGCGTATCATCCGCAAGGAAGGTAAAGCCGGTAAGAAGAAATAATCGGCTTACTCTTCATTGTAAGATACCCCGTGCATCTTAAAGTGAAGCTGTTTACGGCAAACTGAAGGGAGTGAAAGGGAAGTCATGATTACAAAAGAGGATAAAAACAAGGCTCGTCTCAAAAGACACCTGCGTGTTCGTAAAAAAATCCAGGGAACTACTGAGCGTCCACGTTTGAACGTGTTTCGTTCTTCGAAACACATCTACGCTCAATTGATTGATGACGTGACAGGCGCTACAATCGTATCTGCCTCGACACTTGATAAAGATCTGAGCGCTACAATCGGCAATGGTGGCAGCGTTGAAGCTGCAAGCAAAGTAGGTCAATTGATCGCTGAGCGTGCTAAAGCTAAAGGTTATGCAGTGGTTGTATTTGACCGCGGTGGATACTTGTACCATGGACGAATTCAGGCTTTGGCTGATGCAGCTCGCGAAGCTGGTCTTGAATTCTAGAATATTTCTTAAAAGGAGGTTAACGACTTGCGTGTAGATCCGAACAGTTTAGAGCTGACAGAAAGAGTTGTACACATTAACCGTGTAGCAAAAGTTGTAAAAGGCGGACGCCGTTTCAGCTTTAGTGCACTTGTTGTTGTGGGCGATGGCAACGGCTACGTTGGTGCTGGTATCGGTAAAGCCGGCGAAGTTCCGGATGCCATCCGTAAAGGCATTGAAGACGCCAAGAAAAACCTGATTCACATTCCAATCGTAGGAACTTCGATTCCCCATCTGGTTACTGGACATTTCGGCGCAGGACGCGTGCTGCTGAAACCAGCATCGGAAGGTACTGGCGTTATTGCCGGCGGTCCAGTTCGTGCGGTATTGGAATTGGCAGGCGTTGGCGACATCTTGACAAAATCTTTGGGTTCTTCGAATTCCATGAACATGGTCAATGCAACTTTAGAGGGTCTTTCCCGTCTGAAACGCATTGAAGAGGTCGCGAAACTTCGCGGCAAATCTGTCGAAGAATTGCGCGGTTAAGGAGGGGAACGTCAATGGCAAAATTGCAAATTACCCTCGTACGCAGCGTAATTGGACGTCCAGAAACACAACGTGTTACTGTTAAGACGCTCGGCCTGCGTAAGACTAACTCGTCCGTGGTTCACAATGACACTGCTGCAATTCGCGGAATGATCAACAAAGTGAGCCACTTGCTGTCCGTTACAGAAATCGAAGGCTAAACGCCTCGCATAAATTAACAAACATAAGGAGGTGCAAACGATGAAGTTACATGAACTTGCTCCAGCTCCGGGTTCCCGCAAAGAACGCAATCGCGTTGGTCGCGGACCTAGTAGCGGTAACGGAAAAACTTCCGGTCGCGGTCATAAGGGTCAAAACTCCCGTTCCGGCGGTGGTGTTCGTCCCGGCTTCGAGGGTGGACAAAACCCACTCTATCGTCGTCTGCCTAAACGTGGTTTCGTCAATCCTACCCGTAAAGAGTATGCGATTGTGAACCTGGAAGATCTGAATAGCTTTGCTGAAGGAACTGAAGTGACTCCACAGTTGCTGATTGAAACTGGTGTTGTCAAGAATTCCAAAAGCGGCATTAAGATTCTCGGTAACGGCGAACTAGCCGTTAAATTGACTGTACAAGCAAATAAGTTCTCTCAATCTGCGGTAGAGAAAATCGAGGCTGCCGGCGGTAAAACCGAGGTGATCTAATGTTCAAGACGCTTAAGAATATATGGCATATTGAAGATTTGCGCAAAAAGATCCTGTTTACCCTGTTCGTTCTGATCATCTACCGACTCGGTTCGTTTGTACCGGTTCCTGGTGTGAACAAAGAAGTACTGGAAACAACAAATCAAAGCGGCGACGCTTTGATGGGTCTTCTGAACACCTTCTCGGGCGGAGCGCTCAAAAACTTCTCGATTTTTGCGATTAGTATTTACCCGTACATTACCGCATCGATCATCGTGCAATTGCTGTCGATGGATGTTATTCCTAAGTTTGCCGAATGGGCAAAACAAGGGGAGCACGGGAAAAAGCAACTGGCGCAAGTCACCCGTTACGGCACAGTAGTGCTCGGTCTGATTCAAGCGTTTGCGACTTCAATCGGATTCAACCGGATCTACAGCACTGAGATGATCCCGAATGCAACCTTTGCGGATTATCTGCTTATCGCGATCATTCTGACTGCGGGTACATCGTTCCTGATGTGGCTGGGTGAGCAGATCACGGAAAAGGGAATAGGAAACGGGATTTCGATCCTGATTTTTGCGGGAATCGTCGCTGCCATACCGGGACATATCACGGCTACGGCTCAGTCCAGCTTTATACAGCCGGATCAGATGTTCCTGAATATTCTTAAAGTCGTTATCGTGTTGATCTTGGTTGCGGCGATTATTGTTGGAGTAATCTTCGTACAGCAAGGGATTCGTAAGATTCCTGTGCAATATGCCAAACGCGTAGTCGGCAACAAGATGTATGGTGGACAGAATACGCATATTCCGCTGAAGATTAACGCAGCAGGCGTTATTCCTGTCATTTTCGCTGTTTCTCTACTGCAATTCCCGGTTGTACTCTCCAGCTTCTGGTCAACACATGAGTGGGCGAAATGGGTTGCTGGCAACCTGAAGTTTAATGAGCCTCTCGGTATGGTTCTGTATGTGCTGATGATTATTGGATTTACGTTCTTCTATACGTTTGTTCAGATGAATCCACAGCAGATGGCCGATAACATGAAGAAGAATGGCGGTTATATCCCGGGTATCCGTCCTGGTAAAGCAACGGAGAAATATCTCACCAAGGTAATGTCCCGCCTGACTATGTCCGGCGCGCTGTTCTTGGCGTTTATATCCGTACTTCCTGTATTCTTCGGGAAGCTCTCCGGTCTACCTGATTCGGTTCAGATTGGTGGTACATCCATCCTGATCGTAATTGGTGTAGCATTGGATACCATGAAGCAGATCGAGAGCCAATTGATCAAACGCCATTACAAAGGCTTCATCAATAAATAGTGGATAGGTTCCGGCGAAGCATGTGATTTACAGACTTCCCGGCACCTATTGTGCTGTTTCTTGCTTGGTGGCGAACTTTTGGGGGGAGAGAGAAATCGTGAACATTCTATTCATGGGCCCTCCTGGGGCAGGCAAGGGGACACAAGCAGCAGTTATCGTTAAAGAGCTTGGCATTCCGCATATTTCGACAGGTGACGCCTTCCGCTTGGCAATCAAGCAGGGTACTCCGGTTGGACTGAAGGCCAAATCTTACACCGAGCAAGGCTTGCTTGTACCTGATGATGTGACTATTGGGATCGTTGAAGAACGGCTTCAGCAGTCCGATTGCGAAAAAGGTTTCTTATTGGATGGCTTTCCAAGAACCCTTTCGCAAGCGGAAGCGCTGGAAGATATCTTAAGCCGCCTCAATATTTCATTGGATCATGTAATCAACTTGAATGTAGACCGTGGACTGCTGATGGCGCGTCTTACGGGACGTAGAATCTGCAGAGTTTGCGGAGCATCCTACCATTTAATTTTCAACCCGCCGAAGCAAGAAGGCATTTGCGACATTGATGGCGGTGAGTTGTATCAACGTCCGGATGACAACGAAGAGAGCGTAGGCAAGCGTCTGGATGAGTATGATAACAAGACAGCACCGCTGCTTGCGTTTTATGAGAATAAAGGTCTTTTGCGTCAGGTAAACGGAGAAAACGAAATCAATGTCGTTACTTCCGAAATCGTATCTTTGTTGCGAGGTTAATGTAATGATCATTTGTAAATCCGAGCAGGAACTTGCCTTTATGAGGGAAGCTGGTCGAATTGTTGCCGAGAGTCACCGGTTGATCGCTGAGGCTATCCAGCCTGGCATCACAACCGGAGAGCTCGACAGAATCGCCGATCAATACATTCGCAGTCAAGGTGCTGTGCCGTCTTTCAAAGGTTACAACGGTTTTCCTGCCAGCATTTGCGCTTCAGTCAACGAACAATTGGTGCATGGATTTCCGGGTAAACGCAAATTGATGGAAGGCGATATAATAACGCTTGATATCGGTGCAGAGTACCGCGGTTATCACGGTGATTCCGCTTGGACCTACGGAGTGGGCAGCATTTCCGAAGAAGCTCAGCGCTTGCTGGACGTCACGGAAGGCTCCTTGTACGCAGGACTGGCGTTAGTCAAACCGGATGTGCGCTTGTTTACAATCTCCCATGCGATCCAGCAAACTATTGAAGACGCCGGATTCTCCGTCGTACGAGAGTATGTGGGTCACGGCATCGGGGCAAAACTGCATGAAGAACCGCAAATTCCGAACTATGGCATAGCGGACCGCGGACCACGTCTGAAACCGGGTATGGTACTCGCGATTGAGCCGATGGTGAACGTAGGGGACAGATATGTCAGAACGCTGGAAGATAACTGGACGGTCGTTACGGTAGACGGTTCATTGTGCGCTCACTTCGAGCATACAGTAGCAGTTACACCGGACGGCATGGAAATTTTCACAAAACTGAATGCGTAGGTGATCTTGATGAATACTCAGAGCAGCCCGCAGATTGGTCAATTGGTGAGAATTCTCAAAGGCAAAGATGCCGGAGAGGCTGCCGTGGTTATCGCAGTTGTTGATAGCAGATTTGTATATATTGCCGATGGGGACAAACGGAAGTTTGATGGGCCGAAGAAGAAGAACATTCAACATCTGGAGCTCATACCCTTTATCAGCAGTGAGGTTGTGAACAGTTTGGAAGAAACCGGCCGGGTTACCAACGGAAAGCTGCGTTTTGCAGTGATGAAGTATGGCGGACCTGCTGGAATAAGTGCAGATGAGAAAGGAGACTAACTGTGGCTAAAGAAGATGTCATTGAAGTCGAAGGTACGGTCATTGAGCCGTTGCCGAATGCAACGTTTAAGGTAGAGCTTGAGAATGGTCATCAAATACTTGCCCATGTGTCCGGGAAATTGCGGATGCACTTTATCCGTATCCTAACCGGAGACAAAGTGGTCGTGCAGTTATCGCCTTACGATTTATCTAAAGGTCGTATAACTTACCGTAAATAGGTGGGAACTACAACAAAAGTTTTGCTTCGCAAAACTTTGAGGAGGTAATTAACATGAAGGTAAGACCTTCTGTGAAGCCCATGTGCGAGAAATGCAAAGTCATCCGCCGCAAAGGGACTGTTATGGTAATTTGCGAAAATCCGAAACACAAACAAAAACAAGGTTAAGAAGGGGGTGTAGCGTAAAATGGCTCGTATAGCTGGAGTGGATTTGCCACGTGATAAACGCGTTGAGATCGCCTTGACTTATATTTTCGGAATCGGTAAAACGACTTCCCAGAAAATTCTTAATGAAACAGGCATTGACGTTAACACACGTGTCCGTGATTTGACGGAAGATGAAGTCAGCAAACTGCGTGAAATGATCGACAAATCGGTTAAGGTTGAAGGTGACCTGCGTCGTGAAATTTCCTTGAATATTAAGCGTCTTACTGAGATCGGCTGTTACCGCGGTGTTCGCCACCGTCGTGGATTGCCTGTTCGCGGTCAACGCACTAAAACGAATGCCCGTACCCGGAAGGGCCCGCGTCGTACGGTAGCAAACAAAAAGAAATAATAAGGGGGGATAAGAGACAATGGCTAAACCGAAAAAAGTCGTACGTACCAAACGTCGCGACCGGAAGAATATCGAGAGCGGCGTGGCACATATTCGTTCCACGTTCAACAACACTATCGTTACGATCACGGATCCTCACGGAAATGCAATTTCCTGGGCTAGCTCCGGCGGTCAAGGATTCAAAGGTTCCCGTAAATCGACTCCATTTGCAGCGCAAATGGCAGCCGAAAGTGCTGCTAAAGCAGCGATGGAACACGGCATGAAGTCCGTTGAAGTTATGGTTAAAGGACCGGGCGCGGGCCGCGAAGCAGCCATCCGTTCCCTTCAAGCCGCAGGGCTTGAAGTAAACCTCATTAAAGACGTAACTCCGGTTCCTCACAATGGATGCCGTCCGCCGAAACGTCGTCGCGTATAGTGAAATCAGAATTGTGATTGTGGTATAATTCTGACGCATCTGCTAATAATAGGTGTTTAGGCATACTACATGATGCACCTGATGGGGTGACAGTTTCATATAGGAGCGACGTTTGAAGGAGGGGTACACTCGTGATAGAAATCGAAAAGCCGAAGATTGAGACCGTAGAAGCCAATGATGATGGAACCTATGGGAAATTCGTAGTTGAACCGCTGGAACGTGGATATGGCACGACTCTGGGGAACTCGCTTCGCCGGATTCTGCTTTCCTCCCTTCCGGGAGCCGCAGTAACATCGGTCCAAATTGACGGCGTTTTGCATGAGTTCTCGACCGTTCCTGGCGTAATGGAAGATGTGACGGAAATCATTCTGAACCTTAAAGCTCTTTCTCTGAAGATCCATTCAGATGAAGAGAAAGTGTTCGAGATTGATGCTGAGGGTGAAGGCATCGTTACCGCAGGTGATATCCGTGCGGATAGCGATGTTGAGATCCTCAATCCGGATCTTCATATTGCAACGCTGGGACCTGGCGCGAGACTTCACATGCGTATTTTTGCAGGCCGTGGTCGCGGCTATGTCCAAGCAGACCGGAACAAACGCGACGACCAGCCAATCGGTGTTATTCCGGTTGACTCCATCTACACTCCTATTTCCCGCGTGAATTACGGCATTGATAACACTCGTGTCGGTCAAGTGACGAACTATGACAAGTTGACGCTGGAAATTTGGACAGATGGCAGTATCAGACCGGAAGAGGCTGTAAGCCTCGGAGCCAAAATTTTGAACGAGCACCTCGTATTGTTCGTAGGACTTACGGATGAAGCGAAAGATGCCGAAATTATGGTTGAAAAAGAAGAAGACAAAAAAGAAAAAGTGCTTGAGATGACAATCGAAGAACTTGATCTTTCTGTCCGTTCCTACAACTGCCTCAAACGTGCCGGTATTAATACCGTACAAGAGCTGACTACGAAAACTGAAGAAGATATGATGAAGGTTCGTAACTTGGGCCGCAAATCTTTGGAAGAAGTTCAAGAGAAGCTCGAGGAACTTGGTTTGGGTCTCCGCACAGAAGAATAGTTAACAGATTGCTTGAGTACTTGAGTGAAGGAGGGAAAACAAATGGCATACCAAAAATTGGGCCGTGATTCCAGTGCGCGTAAAGCGTTGTTCCGCGACATGGTAACGGATCTGTTCCTTTACGAGCGCATCCAGACAACGGAAGCCAAAGCGAAGGAAGTTCGTTCCATCGCTGAGAAACTGATCACTAAAGCGAAAAAGGGCGATCTTCATGCTCGTCGTCAAGTAGCTGCTTTTGTTCGTCGTGAAACTGTTGACGGTGAACAAGATGCAATCCAAAAACTGTTCTCTGATATTGCTCCTCGTTACACAGAGCGTCCAGGCGGATACACTCGTATCCTGAAGCTGGGACCTCGCCGTGGCGATGCTGCGCCTATGGTTTATCTTGAACTGGTAGACCGCGCGTAGTAACGCAAGTAATGATTTCCGGAATTATCCCTTTCCCCCATGATCCTAGGATCATGGGTAGGAAAGTATTAATCGTTATTGTGCTGCAGGGGCGCTAAGGCCCTGCCATACAACTAACCGCGGGAATCACCTTGTATAGAGTAGAAGGAGCTCCCGCCGGGGCTCTTTTTTTTTGAAAACCAAGTATGGACTGACAGGAGAACGGAATGCGCAATCTATTGATGAAAGTCAATTATGACGGGACCCATTATGATGGCTTTCAGACCCAGCCTCAGGGCAATACGATTCAGGACCGGCTGGAACAGGCCATACTCCATCTGACGGGCGAGGCGCTCAAGATAACCGCCTCTGGACGGACAGACGCGGGTGTGCATGCTTATGGACAGCCGTTTAACTTCACGACCTCCTCTCAAATCCCGCTTGAACGCTGGTGTCTGGCCCTGAATGCCCGGTTGCCGCAAGATATCGTGGTTACCGAGGCGAGGGAGGTTCCGCTATCGTTCCACTCTCGTAGAGGAGCAAAGCGCAAAACCTATCGGTACACGATCAATGGCAACCGGTTTCCGGATCCGTTTCAGCGGCGCTGGCAGCATCACCACCCGGTGAAGCTCGATATACCGGCTATGCAGAAAGGTCTTACACATTTACTGGGTACCCATGACTTCACCTCGTTCGCATCACGGAAGTCCACGAAGACTTCCCATGTCCGGACGATCTTTGAGGCTCATATGGAGATTGACCGCAGTATGTGTCGACCTGACTCTGTAGACCAGGGTGTCATTCACACTTATATTACGGGCAGCGGATTTCTGCAGCATATGGTTCGCATTATTATGGGAACGCTGATTCATGTGGGTGAGGGCAAATACCATGCGGATAAGGTTGCGGATATTCTAGCCGCATGCGATCGGGCGGCGGCAGGACCAACGGCCGTATCCAAGGGCTTGGCGCTGTGGAGTGTTGAATATGACGAGGATGGAATTTAGGCGAGAGCGTTCTATACTTTTTTAAGAAAAATTATAGTCAAAAAGCTTAAAAATCACTTGCACTTGTCATGTTTATGCTGTAATATAAAAGTTGTGTTTTCTTGATGGCTATCCCACAGCCCCGATCAAGAAGATGCCGACAAATAAGCTTTTTTTAACTCACATAATCGTAATCCAATGAGAAACAAGATATACGAAACAGATGATTTTCGTACGAGAATAAGGAGGAAACATTCATGCGTACCACCTATATGGCGAAACCAAACGAAGTTGAACGCACTTGGCACATCATTGATGCCGAAGGCAAGACACTTGGTCGTTTGGCCAGCGAAGCCGCTGCATTGATCCGTGGCAAACACAAACCGCAATTCACTCCACATGTTGATACTGGAGATTTCGTAATTGTTATCAACGCTGAGAAGATTCACCTTACAGGCAAGAAAATGCAAAACAAGAAATACTACCGTCACTCGATGCACCCAGGTGGCCTGAAAGTCACTGTTGCAGAAGACCTGATCAAGACTAAACCTGAACGCATGATCGAATTTGCAGTTCACGGTATGATTCCTAAGACTCGTCAAGGGGATCACATGAAGCTGAGATTGAAAGTCTATGCAGGCGCCGAGCATCCACATGCAGCACAAAAACCTGAAGTTTACGAACTTCGCGGATAAGAATAGAGGAGGACAGTTTCATGGCACAAGTACAATACTATGGGACAGGTCGTCGTAAACATTCGGTAGCACGTGTTCGCCTTGTACCGGGTGAAGGACGCATTGTCATTAACAAACGCGAGATGGACGAATATTTCGGTGTGGAAACATTGAAGATGATCGTGAAACAACCTTTGAACCTGACTGAAACACTGGGCAACTACGATGTAATCGTTCTTGCACATGGTGGCGGCATTTCTGGTCAAGCTGGAGCAATCCGTCACGGTATCTCCCGTGCATTGCTCAAAGTGGACCCTGAATATCGCGGTGCGCTGAAGAAAGCCGGCTTCCTGACTCGTGACCCACGTATGAAGGAACGTAAGAAATACGGCCTCAAAGCCGCTCGTCGTGCTCCACAGTTCTCGAAACGTTAATATCCCTTTGTTATCAAGGATATCAAGCCTCTGGCCTTTATGGCCAGGGGCTTTTATTTTTGCCTTAATGACAGCTGTGACCATAGCAATGGCTTGTTTTTATCTAACACTAAAGCCATGCAATATGGATCTCCAGAGATGATCGTTATCATGGAACATGTCCGGGACTTCTGGGATTTGTAAGGCGCAAACATTGTTAAAAGGCCAAGGAGTTTCGATGATTCCATGTACGGGTGCATGATTAATAACAAGCAGGTTAAATGTTCCTTTAACCATCCCGTTTAACACATCCAGCAGTTCAGCGGTTTCATGTATTGTGGCTTCGGTACGAATAAATAATACCTTGTCAGCGTCCATGAGGGTCTCGAGGAATCGCGGGATGCGGCGCTGTAGTTTTTCTTTTAGTTTTGGATAGCTGACAAGCTGCTCCGGTGTATTTTCAATTAGTGGAAAATCATGGTGAGAAAAAGCATGGTACGCTGCGTCCCTAACAATATAACATTCCGCCTTATAATTAATTCCCGTAATACTAAGATTAGGAAATTCCATGAAACGGGCGAACCGATTGCGCAATAGATTGCTTACACCTGCCAGAACGGGGGTCTCAACCCAATCAATCACCCCACCTACCTTTCGTAATAGAGTGCGGGATAATTGATCGGCAGCGAGGCAGTTATGTCCTAAACTGAAAATAACATCATAGGTACCCTTGATCTCATTCAATATCATGCGGATCCCCCCCAGATAATTTACTATATTAAATTAATGTCAAGAGAAAAGCGTTTGGACGATCATACATATTTAATTTGAAACAGGCACTTATTTATATCGAGACAAGGCATGGCCTCATAATCTATAAAGTGTTAAGTATAGTTGAGGCGGTGCGAGTAATGGTGAAAATATCGGTTTTGTTGCCTGTATACAACTCATCCCTTTATATTGAGGAGTCAATTCAGAGTATCCTTCAGCAATCGTATCCGGATTTTGAACTACTGATTATAGATGATGGGTCTGTTGATGGAACCTTGGGAAGAATAAAGGGTATTCATGACAGCCGTATAAAGGTGATTTCTCATGCCGTAAACATCGGGCTTATCAGAACATTGAACGAAGGCCTTTCGTTATGTACGGGTGAATATATTGCCCGAATGGATGGGGATGACATCGCATTGCCGCACCGTTTGGCACGTCAGGTGGCCTTTATGGATGCGAATCCGCATATAGGGGTTTGTGGTAGCCAAGCAGAATATATCGGCATAGCCGGGACTACGGTTAAACCACTAAATCATGACGAAATAAGGTGTTGGCAGTTTTTTCACTGTACGTTTGTGCATCCTACTGTCATGCTTAGAAAATCCATTCTGGATAATCATGGAGTGAAATATTGGGATTACCCCCATGCTGAGGATTTTGAGCTGTGGAACCGCTTGGGAGAGTTAACCCAAATGACCAATCTGCCTGAAGTGCTGCTAAAGTACAGGGTGCATACTAACCAGATATCTTACGTCCATGAATCTATGCAAGAACAGATGGCTGAGAGGATCATCAGGCAACAATTTGGGCAAATCGGGCTCAATCCCACCTATGAGGAGTACCAGCTGCATAAGGATTTCTGCCATTTTAGGATTCAGGTTCATGATTTCAATCAATACAACAGAGCGTTAGCATGGGCTCATAAAATCTTGGAGGCGAATAATCGGGTCCAAAAATACAACCATGAGGTTTTGAATTCGGTAGTATCTCAATGTTTTACCTTCTCTCACTAAGCTTGCCGCGTTTTTCTTTGAACTGGTATTACTCTGGTTATAAAACACCCGTTAACTACGTGAACAATACTCTATTAGCGCATTCACGAGTTGGTGGCCTTTTTAAAGTAGAAGTTGTGGTTTGATAATTCAGAGTTCCTGACTATATATTCTTCTTATTACAGCATATCTCTCGGTTTTTAGGGATATCAAGCCTCTTGCCTTTATGGACAGGGGCTTTTTATGGCGCTATAAATGCTATAAAATGCATTGACTTCCTCAGGGAAAGTTATATACTATTCCATATAAAAATAGTTGGAATTGTCGTCATAAGTTCAGCATTATCTTTAAGCTGCATAACTAGGATGGAGGAATACCGAAATGAATCTGCTTGAGAAAGAAGATTTGATTAAAGTTAAGGCCGAGGAACTGGAAAATGCCTCACCTGAAGAGATTATTCGTTGGGCAGTAGAAACTTTCCCTAACATCACCTTTGCCTGCAGTTTTGGAGCCGAAGATGTAGTACTTGTTGATATGCTGCAGAAGGTTAGTCCGTCAACGGATGTTTTTTATCTGGATACGGATTATCATTTCAAAGAAACCTATGAGACAAGAGATATTATGGCTGATAAATATGGAATGGAGTTCGTGCGTGTGTCGCCGCAGATATCTACGCAGGAACAAGCACTTCAATACGGTGATGCGCTATGGAATGTCGATCCTAACCAATGCTGTGCGATCCGCAAAGTAGAGCCGCTTACCCGCATTCTTTCCCAATATGATGCCTGGATTACTGGGATTCGCCGTGATCAGGCGCCAACCCGCGCCAATTCCAAAAAGGTAGAGTACGATTATAAATTCGGACTGGTCAAATTTAATCCGATTGCGCACTGGACGACTGAGGATGTATGGAATTACATCCGCGAAAATGATGTTGTATATAATCCGCTCCATGACCGCAATTTCCCGAGCATCGGCTGCGAGCAATGCACCCGTGCTGTTATGCCTGGCGAAGATCCACGTGCCGGAAGATGGTCCGGTTCGGAAAAAACGGAATGTGGACTGCATAAATAAGCAAGGCACGACGAGAAGCGAGACACAGGAGGAGAGAAATTAGATGACGTCAATACTTCCACATGGAGGAACACTGATTCAGCGTACAGTGGAGGGAGCGCAGAGAGAAGAACTGCTGCAGCAAGCTTCGGACTATAAATCAATCGCAATTAATACATGGACTATCTCTGATCTGGATTTGATTGCCGTGGGAGCCTTCTCACCGCTTACCGGCTTTTTAAATGAAGAAGATTATCATTCTGTCGTGAAAAGCATGAGACTTGCAGATGGCACAGTATGGAGTATTCCCATCACACTTGCTGTTGAAGATGAGGTGGCCTCAGGTCTGGCTGTTGGTGATACCGTGTCTTTGATCGGTGAAGAAGATGGTGTGATTTATGGTTTGCTGGATGTGCAGAGCATTTACAGCGTAGATCAGCAGCTTGAAGCACAGAACGTCTTCAGAACGACAGATCCGGAGCACCCTGGCGTCAGCAAATTGCTGGCCCGTCCGGCAACCTATGTAGGAGGACCTATAACGGTCTTGAATCGTCCGCAGCCGGAGAAGTTTGGGGAGTTCTACTTTGATCCGGCCAAGACGCGCCAAATTTTCGCTGATAAAGGCTGGAGAACGGTTGTTGGCTTTCAGACCCGAAATCCCGTTCATCGTGCGCATGAGTACATTCAGAAGTGTGCTATGGAGGTTGTAGACGCTCTGTTCCTCAATCCTTTGGTCGGCGAGACCAAATCCGATGATGTGCCAGCCAATGTGCGGATGAAGAGTTATCTGGCCCTGCTGGAGAATTACTACCCGGCAGACCGTACGTTCCTTGGAGTCTTCCCGGCAGCTATGCGTTACGCAGGTCCAAGAGAAGCAATATTCCATGCCATGGTCCGCAAAAATTACGGCTGCACCCATTTCATCGTGGGCCGTGACCATGCCGGTGTAGGTGACTACTATGGAACTTACGAAGCACAAGAGATTTTTTCCAACTTCACTGCTGAGGAGTTGGGGATTACACCGCTATTTTTTGAGCATAGCTTCTTCTGCATCAAATGCGGAAATATGGCCTCCAGCAAGACCTGCCCTCATCCGGGTGATCAACATCTGACACTATCCGGTACGAAGGTGCGTGCGCTGCTGCGGGATGGCCAGTGCCCGCCTCCGGAATTTACGCGGCCTGAGGTTGCACAAATTTTGATTGAAGGAATGTCTCAGGAAGTTAACGCTTAAATAAGAAGAGCCAGTACTATTTGGCCCTCTTGTCCCATATAGATGAGTAGAATCTATCGGGACGAGGGGGTCTTTGTTATGTCTGGCCGAAAGCAGCGGAAAGTCTCGGTCTGGATTTCATGGAACAGTATTAAAAAAAGCATGCTGGGCGCAGTGCTGCTTGCTGTGATGATCGGCATCATTGCTTATGATATGCCTACCGCCAAAACGCTGAACTATTGGAGCCTGCCATTGTCCGGTAAGATTATAGCCATCGATGCCGGCCATGGCGGACCGGACGGAGGGGCAGTCAGCCGTGAGGGACTGATCGAGAAGGATATTAACCTCTCGGTATCACTGTATCTGCGCGATTATTTGCAGCAGGCAGGGGCGATTGTAGTCATGACGCGTGAAGGTGATTATGACCTGGCCCAGGAAGGCACCAAAGGATATTCTAAGCGCAAGACAGAGGATCTGAAGCAAAGGGTAAGGACTATTGAAGAGAAGGGCGCGGACCTCTTTATCAGCGTGCATATGAACAGTGTCCCTTCCGGCCGCTGGAGCGGAGCGCAAACCTTCTATTATCCCAACAACGAAGGGAATAAAGCGTTAGCGGGCTTTGTGCAGGATGAGCTCAGGGCTACGCTGGAGAATACCGATCGTGTAGCTAAAACTGTGAATACAGTGTATCTGTTAAAAGCATTGAAAATGCCGGCTGTACTTGTGGAGGTAGGCTTTCTGTCACATCCGCAGGAGTCGGCTTTGCTTGGAGACGATGTCTATCAGCGGAAGGTGGCAACGAGCATTTACCGCGGGATTATGCGGTATGCTTCAGAGCAGCAGTGAGGAGGGACTACTCATCCGCAGAGGGGGAATGCTATAATAGACAAAAATACCGGAACCTTACCCGTCCGGAAGGAACAGAGGTGCTTTCCATGCTGACCAGGGAACAAATTCAGGAACTATTGCAGTCGCTTACAGACCCGGAATCCGGAAAAAGCCTTGTGGAGCTGCAGTTGATTCGCGATATTATGATCAAGGAAGACCGCATATCCTTATCGCTTGTATGTCTGGACCAAGATGAGAAGAGCCGTATGGAGTTGGAGCAGCAGGTGCGTGATCTGCTTACAGCGGGCGGAGCCGGCAATGTGCATATCCGGCTACGTGATGCCACCGACTATGAGCGCTCTATCTTGCGCGGAGAGAGCGTGGACGATGAGCCGGAAGATCGTCAAGGGGACAAGCTTAAAGGGCATGCAGCGGGTCATGAGGGCCATGAGCTGATTGGTGAGAACTCCAGCGTGAACTTCATCGCTATCGCCAGCGGCAAGGGTGGGGTCGGCAAATCAACCGTGACGGTAAATCTGGCAGTGGCACTCGCCCGAAAAGGGAAGAAGGTCGGATTGATTGATGCTGATATCTATGGCTTCAGTATTCCGGACATGATGGGGATTGAAGAGGGCCCGATTGTCGAAGAAGGCACAATTATACCTGTAGAACGTTTCGGAGTGAGGGTCATGTCCATGGGCTTTTTCATCCGTGAGAATAGTCCTGTCATCTGGAGAGGACCCATGCTTGGCAAGATGCTCCGCCAGTTCTTCAGCGACGTAGGTTGGGGAGAACTTGACTACATGCTGCTTGACTTGCCTCCAGGTACGGGTGATGTGGCGCTGGATGTGCATCAGATGCTGCCGCACAGCAAGGAAATTATCGTAACTACGCCCCATGCAACAGCAGCCTTTGTAGCGGCCAGAGCAGGGTCAATGGCTTTGCAGACAGAGCATGAGATTCTTGGGGTCATTGAGAATATGGCCTACTATGAATGCTCGGAATGCGGCAAAAAGGACTATATTTTCGGCCGCGGCGGCGGGGCGAGACTAGCAGAGACACTGCATACGGAGCTGCTGGCCCAGGTGCCGCTTGGCGCACCGGATAATCATATCTCCGAACCGGATTTCTCACCGTCCGTATATAAACCCGAAACAGCCACCGCACAGCTGTTTGCGGAGATGGCCGATAAATTGATTGCGAAGTATGAGCAGTAATTCAGATTGGCATTAAAAAGAGGCCGTCCCAATTCTAAGTGGGACAAGGCCTCTTTTTATTTAGGAACCGGAATCATCGCCGCCTTCTTGCTTCTGGCTGTCCCCGCCGCTTCCTTGATCGCCACCTCCTTTTTCCCCGCCTTTCTTTTCAACCTTCGGTTGAAGTTCATCTTGGACTACCGTTTTAAGCAAACCAAGCACTTCCATGCGGAATAAAGGATTCTGCATCGCTTCCTGCATAATGGTCATGGATTGCTTACGGTAATCTGAAGTTTTAGTAAGGTCTAGGAACATTTTCATCATTTCGGGCGACTTCATGATCTCTTCGATTGATTTTTGATACGTTGGATCTTTGATCAACTGAAGATGCAGCTCTTTGCTTTGGGTATTGATCGCTTTGGCAAATTCACCGGCAAATTGCGGATCGGTCATGATTTTTTCAATTTCTTTTTGATACTCTGGAGCTGTAATTGTGTCTTTGACGGCAATCCGGATTTGCTCTGTCGTTTGGAGCGGCATCATTTTCATGCTCAGCCCGCCGCCGCTTCCTTCGGAGCCGGAGCTTGGACTGGAGAGTGCCTCCTCTACGGCTTTCTTTCCCTCATCGCTTTTCAATATATCAACAACCATGGTCTTCATTTCCTTGTATCCCATCTGCCCGGATGATGAACTGCTCTGTTCTCCTCCGCAGGCCGTTAAAGCCATAATTAAGCTTAAAGCCAGGCCTCCGGACCATAAACTCCTCCATTTCATTGGCGCTGCCCCTCCTTTGTAGGATTCCTGACTGTAGTATGCCGCGCGAGCACACATTTATGTTGCAGTATAATGGTTTTTTGACGGTAAGCTTGGTAAAATAAATCTGACACGGGGAGGTGAACTGGCTGAGTATAAGGAAATGGTTTTATTTGTTCTGGACCACGCTTCTGATCGGTGCGGGCGGAGCGGTAGTAGCTGGACTTGCACTGCAGACTGTGAATGGCCGAATCGAGTTCAAAAGCACTGCCGATCTCTTCATTTACCCCCTGATCCTTTTTGGCTACGGCATGCTTGTCAGCGTTTACTCGCAGCTCGGCTTCTTTGCGTATCTGATTCTCAACTATATGGGAACGGGTGTGTTTCGGCGAAAGGTCTGGCAGTACATACAACTGGTGCTGGCTGTGCTTGCCCTGCTTGAGCTGATCTTCCTGCGAACCTTTGTAGGGGGAGAACGAAACGTTGTCTCTGATTTGATTCTGGGCATCGTTATATTGCTTACAGCCATTATTGTGTCCTACTTTAAAGTACGAAGCACGAATAGTTCAGCCTGGATTCCGACATTTTTCTTTATGACAGCCATCACGATAGTGGAGACGATTGGTGTGCTCCGCATAGGAGTGGACAGCGCTACCGTATTTATTGTAATTCCGCTTATTGCAAGCAATGCATTCCAAATTCTGATGCTGCACCGTATTCTGAAACCAAGAACAGGATAATTATGAAAATACAAAGAACCCCGTTCTCCAGATGAGAGGCAGGGTTCTTTGTGATTCCTCCAGCCGGCGATTAAAATCAGGAGGAGGAGGTTAATCTTAAAGACATACTACATATTTTAAAGATGCGGCTGTTCATGCTCACAAAACTTTGAGGAGGGGAATATATGAACATCAAGCGCTATATGATAAAAGACACAAACGCAACGCTCCTGAGCAAGCTTGATCCGAACGAAAGCGGCGACTTAACCAAGGAGGAAGCCGAGGTCAAGATGAAGGAGCTTAAAGAACGTCTCACCGAGCTGCAGGATATTCTATTTGCCCAGAAAAAGCATTCCCTGCTTGTCATCCTGCAAGGGATGGACTCCAGCGGGAAAGACGGCACGGTAAAGCATATTTTCTCCGGGATCAACCCTCAGGGTTTTATCGTCACCAGTTTCAAAAAACCGTCTCTGGAGGAAGAAGCCCATGATTTCCTTTGGAGAGTGCATATGAAGACGCCGCCCAAAGGCTACATTGCCGCGTTCAACCGCTCGCATTATGAGGATGTCTTGGTTCCCCGCGTGCACGGCAGTCTGCAAAAAAATGAGATGAAACGCCGGTTTCGTTATATCCGCCAGTTTGAAGAAATGCTGGTGGAGGAAGGGACAACGATCATCAAACTCTTTTTGCATATCTCCAAGGAGAAGCAGCTTGAGAAAATTCAGGAGCGGCTGCAGGACCCGACGAAACATTGGAAGTTTGACGCCAGTGACCTGCAGGAGCGGGAATATTGGGATGATTATCAAGAGGCTTATCAAGATGTATTTAAAGAAAGCAGTTCAAAAAACGCGCCCTGGTATTGGATTCCGGCCAATCGCCGCTGGTACCGCAATTATCTCACATTAGCCATTGTGGTGAAGACGCTGGAAGGGCTGGACTTAAGTTATCCGAAACTGAACACTCCAACGCCCGATATATCACAGCTGATATCACCACGCCATTAAAAATTACAGAAGAAGCAGGATAGAGTAGCGGGTTAGCCTACATTCCGGCAGCGTCTTCAATTCCATCGTCCAGCCAAGCGGAATCACGTACTTCCTTGCCCTCGGCGCTGCCTTGGCTGATTAACTCAGACACGGTAACAAATTCGTAGCCCTGGCTGCGCAGCTTATCAATGATAAGTGGAAGAGCCTCGTGAGTTTGTTTACAGGAATCGCTGGCATGCAAAAGCACAATATCTCCGGGATGAGCCTTTGTCGTTACTCGATTTACGATATTGTCTACACCAATGTTCTTCCAGTCTAAAGAATCGGTATCCCACTGAATGACCTTATAACCCAGGTCGCTGGCCACCTGAAGCACTCGTTTGTCGAAATCGCCGTTTGGCATGCGGATCAGATTCGGTTCCTTGCCAGTCAATTCGGTAAGCACGGTATGTGCTGTCGAAATTTGGGTGCGGATTTCCTCGTTGCTCAGCGCGCTGTAGTTTACATGCTTGTGACCATGGCTGCCAATCTCATATCCTGAATCTTTAATGCTTGTTACAATTTCCGGATGAGTCTTGCTCCAGGGTGACGACAGGAAGAAGGTGGCTTTATCCACTTTTTTCTCTTCCAGCACCTTGAGGATCGGTTCGGGCCTTTTTTCTCCCCAGCTAATATCAAAAGTTAAAGCGATCAGCTTCTTCTCCGTCGGCACGCTGTATATCGCAGAAGGGGCCGTTTCGGAAAAAACGGTAATATTGCCCCTCTCGACATAAACGACACCGGCGGCAAGAAGCGCAGCGGCAAAAATGTAAATGAACCGTTTTATCTTCTTGCCGCTGAATACATAAAAAGAATTCATACTGACAGCGCTCCTCTCCTATGCGAAATGCTTGTTTGTTCTAAATGTATGCTCGTACCCACCGCTTATGACCTCCTCTAGGACAGAAATCATAGTTAAGGCTTTTGAAGCAGGTGACGTCAAAACTTCCAGGAGGTGTCTATGCTATCCTTTTTTAAGTTTGCCAAAGATTTAACCACGATCCGCAAAGCCTTAATACTGGCAGCCATTCTATTCATCGCAGGGGGCGTGATTGGCTGGATAGGCACCGGCGCTATGCAAAAATTGATTGAACAGCAGCTGCAGGGTCTCAGTAATATCAGTAAAGATCTTAAAGAGTCCGACCATCCACAGTGGAGTTTTTTCAAATTTATATTTTTGAACAATAGTATCAAGAGTGTGTTCATTATTTTCCTCGGTGCCTTCTTTGGAATACTTCCCGCATTTTTTCTGCTCATCAATGGTGCGGTTATCGGATATTTAATCCACTTGTCGGTGCTTCAGGAACAGGATTTGTTTACGCTTATCGTTAAGGGGCTACTGCCGCACGGGATCATCGAAATTCCGGCAATCATTATCGCCTGTGCTTTTGGATTGCAGTTCGGCGGTAAAATATTCGCAGGTATATTCGGTACAGCCGCCAATAAAGAAAAGCGGAGCAATGCTTGGCCAGTCTTTATGCGGCAAACATTAACGGCATCGGTGTGGATTGTGATCCTTTTATTGATCGCCGCAATAATTGAAAGCACGATTACATTTTCACTTTTATCATAAAAAACCCGGGAATTGAGCATAACATTAAAGCCATCCGATTTTGGGGTTTCCTGACAACCGGAGTTATGTATTTGCGGCAAGACCATAGAGGTGATTTTTTCGTAATTATGGTTATAGATACTGCGCTCCGGTTAATCTAGTGTAAACGGATAAACAGGTACAGCTTCCCGTCATCCATGGACTATCTTCTATCACACAAGCAGCGGCATTTGAGGTTTTTGTAAAGATTAAATTTCATGAAGGAGGCCAAGCATATGTTGGGAATGTTGTTCAACGAGAAGGAATGTAAGGAGCTGGACTATGTTTTGCGTAAAGAGCTTGATGAGATGCTTCTGGATTTAAGTGATCAACGCTTGGACCAAAATATCAGGCATGCTATTGCCAATCGATATAAAACAGTATTTCGTATGTACGCACGTTTTGCTCCTCAGAAAGAGCTGTCTAAATATGCGTGGGGCGGCCGGTCATCCCAATTTAAACATTAAAATTAGAGGGCTGATACTTAGGATTCAATCGCTTGTCCATGAAATTAACTAAATAGGTTGACTAAAAGGGAGCCGCTATGATACATTATATCTCGCGCTCCTTTTCTATGTATTGAAAAGCAGCTGCAGGCAAGGAAAAACGAAAAAAACTTTTTTCAAAAAAAGGCTTGCCAAAACGATAAACACTGTGATATATTATAAAGGTCGCCGCTGAGACGCGGTGAAGAGTTAAAAAGAGACATTGATCTTTGAAAACTGAACAACGAGTGAGTGGGAAATCACGCAAGTGAGATCCAAAACTGATGAGTTTTACAGCGTATTTATACGCTTTGGA
>NZ_JBOFBG010000041.1:0-67820 GCF_051594305.1 Paenibacillus sp. IHBB 3054
ATTTTTATGCTTCACGCTATAAATTATCCTTCTATTTCTCGCTGAAACGGATACCGTCCTTTTGAGGACGGTATCCGTTTCCACTTATCCACTAATAGAACATTTCCATCCACATGCCCGTAAGCGGACAAGCTGCAAATTAAGTAATTCTGTGATATTCATTCGGTGGTTATGTTCCTTAAAAGCCGCCGCCAGGCTTGTTATGCTTAGGTCGAGATCATACAGCTAAGGAGTGGGGGAACAATGAACAAATCATGGATGAAGCGGCAGAGCAGGCTCGGCTATCTGTTTATCGGACCGAATATGCTCGGGGTCCTGTTGTTTTTTATTATACCAGCCGCCTATTCGTTTTATCTGATGTTCACCGATTACAAATTTATGGACCCGGAGATTCATTTTGTCGGTCTGGACAACATTTCGAGGATGCTGGGAGACGAGCTTTTTTATGTAGCATTGAAGAATACGCTTATCTTTCTGCTGGCCGTTCCGGTGTCGATTCTGCTGGCTTTTATAGTGGCGGTTATTCTGAACAAATCTGTTTATTTTCAAAAAACGCTGCGGGCGCTTTATTTCATGCCTTACATTACCAGCGGCGTAGCCATCGCATTTGTCTGGATGCTGCTGTTCCAGCCGACCTCGGGTCCGATTAACGGGTTCCTGCGCGGCATCGGCATTGCCCATCCGCCAGGGTGGCTCTCTACGACGGAAACCTCGATGTATGCGATTGACATCATCTGGATCTGGTTCATGCTGGGCTACAATATGATTATTTTTCTGGCTGCCCTGCAGGAAATCCCCGAAGAGCTGATGGAAGCCGCCAAAATTGACGGAGCCCGTCCTTGGCAGAGCATCCGCCGAATAGTCTGGCCGCTGGTGAGTCCTACAACCTTTCTGCTGCTGATCACCGGACTGATCATGACGATCAAGAACTTCGGCATCATTCAGGCGATCACCCAGGGAGGGCCGGGAAATAGCACAACGGTGCTGTCGCTGTTCATTTATCAGAATGCCTTCCGCTATTACGAGATGGGTTATGCCGCCGCCATAAGCTGGGCGCTCTTCGCAATTATCATGATCTTCACCGTGTTCCAGTGGGTCGGCCAAAAACGCTGGGTCCATTACTGAGTGGACGGTTCAGCGTCCGGGTGATGGCTTCGCCACCAAATTTCCAGGAGGATTTCCTATGCAAAAAACAACGATTAGACCGGCAGCTCCTTACCTGCAGGAGATTAAGGCTGATTCTTCCCTCAATATCCGCAAAATCATCACAACCCTTGTGATGTCCGGTTTCGCGCTGCTGATGATTGTGCCTTTTATCTGGATGATCAGCACTTCGTTCAAGTCGCCTGCGGATGTGTTCAAATATCCGGTTCAGTGGATTCCTTCCAGCCTGAATTGGGAGCATCATATCAAGGTGTGGAGCGGAAATGACAGCTTTATTACCTACTACCTGAACTCGCTGAAAATATCGCTGATCAGCATGGCCGGTGCAGTGTTCTTCTCTGCTTTTGCCGCCTACGGGTTTGCCCGGATTCAGTTCAAGGGGCGGGAGCCGCTGTTCCTGGTCTACCTGTCGATGATGATGGTTCCGCCGCAGGTGCTGTTCGTGCCGAAGTTTCTGATGTTTGATTGGGCGGGCATCTATAATACACATTGGGCGCTGATTCTGCCCGGCATGTTCACGATCTTTGGAGTGTTTATGCTGCGCCAGTTCTTTCTGTCCGTACCTGCGGAAATTTCCGAAGCGGCATTTATCGACGGGGCAGGGCATTTTCGGATCTTTTTCCGGCTGGTGCTGCCGCTGGCCAAGCCCGCCCTGGCTACTCTTGCAGTCATCGATTTTTCCTGGCACTGGAATGATTACGAGAATGCGCTGGTTTTCCTGCTAGATAAGGATTTATATACCGTTCCGCTTGGCCTGCAAAATTTCATTCTTGAGAACAACGTAGACTACAACGGCATGATGGCGGCAGCGACAGCAGGCATTATTCCGATGATTATCGTTTTTCTGCTGGGACAGAGGTACATTATTCAAGGAGTGGCCGGCAGTGCAGTGAAGGGGTAGGGAAAGAGGCAGGTAAACGCAGAACAACCTTCCGCAATCAGCCCATAGGGCTGTAGAGCGGAAGGTTGTTCTTATTTCTGCATGATGTCCTATGTTCTATCATTCCTGCATAGGACAATTCTCGACCTTACGTTGCGCTATTGTTTCCTTGACCATTTATTTCATTCTCTGCGTTTTACGCATTATACTGCGCCTGGTACAGGCGGCTGTAGGTGCCTCCGGCGTTGACCAGCTCTTCGTGGCGGCCTTCCTCGGAGATGCCGTCTTCGTTTACAACAATAATCCGTTCAGCATTTTTGATCGTTGTGAGACGGTGGGCAATCACAAGGGTGGTACGGCCCACCGACAGGTCAGCCAGCGACTGCTGGATGGCTGCTTCCGTTTCCGTATCCAGCGCCGAGGTGGCTTCATCCAGAATCAGGATCGGAGGGTTCTTGAGGAACATTCTGGCGATGGCCAGGCGCTGTTTTTGTCCCCCGGACAGTTTCACGCCGCGTTCCCCGATCACTGTATCCATGCCATCCGGCAGGCTGCTAATCAGCTCTTCCAGATGGGCGCGTTTGGCAGCTTCCCAGATTTCCGGAAGCTCCGCATCCAGCTTGCCGTAGGCGATATTCTCACGGATTGTGCCGGAGAACAGGAAGACGTCCTGCTGCACAATCCCGATTTGCTTGCGCAGCGAATTCAGCTTCATGTCACGGATGTCTATTCCGTCGATGGAGATGCTGCCGCCGGTGACGTCGTAGAAGCGGGGCAGCAGGCTGCAGATTGTGGTTTTGCCCGCGCCGGAAGGGCCGACAAAAGCAATCGTATCCCCGGCGTTGACCTTCAGGCTGATCCCCTGCAGTACCGAACGATTGTCGTCATAGCCGAAGCTGACGTTTCCGAAGATAATATCTCCACGCAGCGAACCGACTTCCACCGCACCCGGCTTATCGGCGATATCCGGCTCTGTATCAATCACCTCAAGATAACGCTTGAACCCGGCAATGCCTTTCGGATAGCTCTCGATAACGGCATTGATCTTCTCAATCGGCCGGAAAAAGACATTGGACAGCAGGATGAAAGCAACAAACTCCCCGATCTCCAGCTCTCCCTTAATAAAGAACCAAGCGCCGCAGACCATGACCACAATGGTAATCAGGCGTGTCATCATATAACTGACTGATGAGCTCTTGGCCATCAGCTTGTAGGCCATCAATTTGGTCTGGCGGAACATTTGGTTGTCAACAGCGAACAGTTCTTTTTCATATTCTTCATTGGCAAAGGACTGCACGACGCGGATTCCCCCGACATTGTCCTCGATCCGGGCATTGAAATTGCCTACGTTGCCGAATAACCGGTGGTAGGTAGAGGTCATGCTGCGTCCAAAATGGATGATGACCCACGCCATAATCGGCACGATAATGAAAGTGATCACGGCCAGCTTCAGATTGATATCGGCCATCAGGATAAAGGCTCCGATCAGCGTCATTATGGCAATGAACACATCCTCCGGACCGTGATGCGCCACCTCGCCGATATCGTTCAAATCATTGGTAATCCTACCGAGCAAATGCCCGGTTTTATTGTTATCGAAGAAGCGGAAGGAGAGCTTCTGGATATGATCGAACATTTTTTTGCGCATATCTGTTTCAATATTTATTCCCAGCATGTGCCCCCAATAGGTGACAACATAATTCATTGCGGTATTAAGAGCGTAGATGGCAAGCAGGGCAACGCTGGCGATCAGAATTAGCGACCAGTCTTGCCCGGGGAGCAGATCATCAATAAATTTATTCACGGCCACCGGAAAGGCCAGCTCCAAAAGCCCCGCACCCACCGCACAGGTGAAGTCGAGAACAAACAGCTTCTTATAAGGACGATAATAGGAAAAAAAACGACGCAGCATCTCTTGTTCACTCTTTTCTGTAATGTTATGTATTCTAGTTGAGAGTGATTCTCAACCACCTTTATTCTTAGGATACTAAAGAGGGTTGTCCGATTTGTCAACCGCAAGAATAATTTAAATTGCAGGGGAAGTGCGTTATTTCTTGCCGTATCACCCAGACCAGACTGGATATTTCCACATATTTTAAAAGTATTCAAGTATAAAGGAGGAGTTAACATGAGCGAAAATGTTGGAGGATACGGCGGTGCTTTCACTTCCACTGGAGCGATTCTGGTGTTGTTCATCCTGCTTGTAATCATCACTAAGTCTCTCTGGGTATAATCAGCTGATTTAATCTTCTCCAAAGCCGCCGGTCCTTTTGGACCGACGGCTTTTTCAGATGGAAGGCCGTATAGTTAAGCTATCCTGAGAATCCAAGAATCTGTGCACCGGCATACATAAGGGGGTATAATGTAACAAAGCGTGATACATAGAACAGCTTCATTTCCGTACAAGCCCGGTGCTTGACGGATTTTTTCGCTGCAATCAGGAGGAGCCTCATGAAAGCAAGGCAAGAAGACCGCAAGATTCAGACTTCATTATCCACCTTATCCCAAGGAAACGCAGGATCTAAACGTATTCTGCTCGTGGTCGGCATTATTTTTGTCGCAGCGGCGCTGCGGGCCCCGTTCACCTCTGTCGGACCGTTGCTGGAGATGATCCGCGATGATCTGGGATTATCCAATACACTTGCCGGAGCAATAACTACACTGCCGCTGCTCGCTTTTGCGCTGCTGTCCCCATTTGCTCCGCAGCTCGCCCGCCGTTTTGGCCTTGCCAACGTGCTGATGCTGGCGCTGCTGGCATTGTCGATGGGAATCCTGATCCGTTCCGCCTCGGGAACCCTCACATTGTTCGCAGGCACCGCAATCATCGGGCTGTCGATTGCGGTATGCAATGTGCTGCTGCCGGGACTGATCAAGGGCAAGTTTCCCGGGCGTATCGGTCTTCTGACCGGGATTTATACGGTTTCGATGAATTTATGCGCAGCGGTGGCTTCCGGCATTAGTGTTCCGATAGCGGACCAGGCAGGGTTCGGTTGGCGGGGCACGCTTGCCCTATGGTTCATTGTCGCTGCACTGGCTACTCTATTCTGGATTCCGCAGATGAAGAGCCTGGGCCAAGGCAGCGGAACAAGCACGCCCGGCTCAGCCGGGAAAATGTGGCGTTCACCACTCGCCTGGCAGGTTACCTTATTCATGGGCCTGCAGTCTCTGCTTTATTACGTTCTGATTGCCTGGTTCTCGGTCATTCTCGGTGAGCGGGGCATGTCCTCCAGCCATGCGGGCTGGATCCTTTCACTGCTGCAGCTGGCCCAGCTTCCGTTTACTTTTTTTGTTCCTTTATGGGCAGGCAAACTGAAGAACCAGCGGGGGCTGGTTGTTATTACGGCTGTTTTGTTCGTGGCCGGAATCTCCGGCGTTTGGTTCGGCAGCAGCGCATGGATGCCGGTATGGGCGATCTGTATCGGCATTGCCGGAGGTTTTGCCTTTGGACTGGCAATGATGTTCTTCAGCTTGCGCACCCGCAGCACACAGGAGGCAAGCGAGCTGTCGGGAATGGCCCAGTCGATCGGCTACCTGCTGGCAGCCATGGGACCGGCATTGTTCGGGCTGCTTCATGACGCTACGCACAGCTGGAACGGTCCGTTGGCACTGCTCGTAGCGGCAAGTGTTCTGCTGCTCGTGGCGGGGCTGGGAGCCGGAAGCAACCGGTATGTAGGAGACGCAACAGAACCCGCCAAATAACGGCGGGTTCTGTTGTGCTGTGACAAACTGTCTTATGTGGCTTAATTACTTGCGTCAGTGGGGTCCCACCAATTTCCGGAAATCGTAATCATGCAGAGCAATCTAATGCTGTTGCCATAGTAGGAATTGGACGATGTCGGCGCATTGATAATACTTTTCCATAGTGAATTCAGCCAATTTTGATTGCTGGAGTCCACCATGGCGCTAACTGCAAACGGTGCGGAATAAGCAATTGCGGGATCGTTGTCGTCAAGCGGATCACCGTTCAATTTGTATCCCGCTACAATCTTGCTTGGATTGCCATTTGTTTTTTTGGATATCCATGCATTCGTTAGCTTTGTCTGGTTCAATGCCCGCGTATCGCCTGAAAGTAAATAATCGACAGGAACTCTCCATGGAACCCGTGCGGCATTCCAGCTAAAGTACCCGTCCCTGTCTGTTTCCAGAAGGTTTGGAGGCGAAGGGGCGTAACCCCCGTTGCTCCACACCACAAAGTCCGGGAGTAAGCCGGTGGTAGGGCTGTATTTAGTGGAGATCGTTTGGATAATTCCGTAAGTGTTATCAGCGACTTTAGCCCAGTTGGGATCACCAGCAGCATTCCCGAATGCCCGAAGATGGCTCAACATAAAGTCGGAGGGACGGGTGGCAAGGCCGTAATCGGGATCGTTGTTTTCTACCCAATCGCCGAATTTCAAGCTCAATTTCTGCTGATTCACATCTTCTTTCATGATCGCAGCTATGGCTGCCTTGCCCTCGCTCAAGTAATCAATTGGGCCGCTGCTTCCCCACTGCTTGTCCGCGAGCAGCAATGCATAGGCGATATCCATGTCTCCATCTGTAGCTGAACGGCTTCCATCATCGCTGTTGCTAGGCGGTGTGTCAATAATATCTCCCGCACCGGTCTTAATCTGCTGCCAGGCCATTAAGGCCGGATTATTTACGCTTGGATGCGCTTTATAGAACCGATAGAGACCGTCAAAATAATCTTTTGCCAGCGGGTCGTAACCGGCCATCAAGGCGGAGATTAACATGCCATAACCGTGACCCTCCGAGCAGGATACGGCATTATCCGGGGCAGCTTCCTTTTCCAGGTTGTAGAAAACGTAGTATTGATCCGATTTTTTGGGATGTTTTTTTAAATATTTCGTTTTCCATTCATTATATTTTTTGCGCACCTCGTCATCCAACTGGTTCTGGGAAACATAGTTGGGCTTGATGGTACCCGCCTGGTATTGCTCATGTTCCGGAAAGGGGTGCATGGCTTGTACGGCAGAGGACGAGACTTCCCCGGAAAATAGAGGCTGAGGTGCTTCTGCCGCTTCAGCCTGCAATGTAAAGGCCAGACACGATAGAACGGTTACAGTTGAAAGAATTCGCTTGAACAATAACATCAACTCCTCTTATTCAAAATAGGTGATGCCATCATCCCTCCTTTTGAACAGTGATAAGGGCTGGTAGGCTAATGGTTGTATGATTCACAGCCTAAACATAACAGACCAGACTTTCGCGATTCTAAAACGAAACTTAATGTAACCTTAAATTTGGGGAAAAAAGATGTGGAAGATCGTAGTTTCTTCTGTTGTACCAAGGAGCTGAATTGAACCTTGATGCAGATGGACAATTTTTTGGGCGATCGCCAGCCCCAGGCCTGTACCTCCGTCATTGGACCGGGCCTTGTCCCCTCTGACGAAGGGTTCGAAAATAATGGATTGCGTGTGCGCGGGAATCCCGTTCCCGTTGTCTGCGAACTCCAGGTAAAGGCCGCCAGGCTGAACCTCCAAAGTGATCCGCAAGCGGGTGCCTGCCGGATTGTACCGCACCGCATTTGCGATCAGGTTGCTGAATACACGTCCCATTTGCTTTCGGTCGAAAGGATAGAGCACCACTGCTTCAGGTATTCCCACCTCCAGTTCAATCCCCTTTTCCTCGATTTCCGGGAAATGGTCCAGTATGGTTTCACGCATACATTCCCCGATGTCCTGTTCTTTTTTGTCCAAAATAAATTCAGGATGGTCAAGCTGTGTCATCTCAAACAATGTATCCAGCAGGGCATTCACCCGTTTGGCTTTATTATAGATGGACAGCAGATAGCTTTTTTGATTGTCTGGATCTTTCACCATTCCTTCATGCAGCGCTTTTGCATAACCGTATAAGGTGGATATGGGCGTTTTCAGGTCATGGGCAATATCAGCCAGCATTCTCTGCCTGTCCAGTTCCATCCGCTTTTTTTGTTCGCCGGCCCATTCGAGCTTCTCGGCCATACCATTCAAGGTATCACGGATTTGCAGAAATTCGCTTTCCAGCTTAAAATCAAGGCGAACTGTATAATCACCCGCTTTTAAGCGGTCAATCCCTCCGGCAATCTTTGCCAGCGGATAACTTATTTTTCTTGCTGTCCATCTACTGTATACAAAAATAACAATGGTGGAGAGGAGGATAAATCCAAGTACAGCTTGGGCGTTATAACGTTGAATGTGCTTATCCCGTAGGGTGCCGCTCTGTTTGCTCCAGATGCTCACTTCCAACTGATCAACAGGGATCTTCACCACATAGGTATACAAAACTCCTTTTCGCAAAAAAGAAGCAATCGAGCTGATATAAGGGGCATACTCCGGGTCTTTGTCCAGCAGCATCAACTCCGGTGTGGACTTGTCCAGGGGCGTCCCGATATATTGCGTAATCAGTTTCCGGGAATCCAGAACTTCGATCCACCCGTTGACTTTCCTGATATCATCAAGCAAGGAGTTCAATCTCTCGGCATCATTATTTGCATCCACCAAATTCTGTGCCGTCACCACATCCATCTCTGTCTCTGCGTAGCTCTGGTCAGCTCCTTTGGATGCATATAATATACTAAGGATTCCAATGACACTGATGACGATGACCAAGAGGAAGTAGTGAATACGCAGCATAGTCCGGACGCCTGTGTTTCTCCGGCACATCCTCAGCATCTCTTTTCAAATCTGTAGCCAAGCCCCCGGATCGTTGTTAAATAGACCGGTTTCCTTGGCTCATCTTCGATTTTATCGCGCAGCTTGCTTATGTACACCAACAGGGTGTTGTCGTCGCCAAACCACTGCTGCCAGACACTGTCAAGGAGCTGCCGCTTCGTAAATACCCGCCCCGGATTCTCCATAAAATGAAGCAGCAATTTATACTCAATGGAAGTCAGCGTTGTCAGTTGTCCGTTCTTGTACAATTGGCAACCGGCCTTATCCAGGACCAGTCCGCCAATCTCCACCAGCTCGGAAGCTGCAGTAGTCTCCGTTTGGACATATTGATATCTTCTTAACTGGGCTTCTATTCGCGCCACAACCTCCAATGGATTGAAGGGCTTTGTGATATAATCGTCAGCACCAATTTTGAGTCCCAGAATTTTATCATGATCCTGCACACGCGCAGACAGCAGAATAACCGGTACCGACAAGGACTGGCGCAATTCCTTCACGACCTGAAATCCGTCACATTCAGGCATCATGATATCCAGCACAATTAAATGAATGGTATGATTTTGTACGATTTCCAGAGCTTCCTTCCCGTCAAAAGCTTCAAGCACATGGTATCCTTCGTTCTCTATATACAATTTCAATAAATCGACGACCTCTCTTTCATCGTCTACTATCAGTATTGTTTGACTCATCGGAAATCCACCTCTCTTACGTAACCTATCAGCAAAGCTTAGTTGCGTCTTCATTGTAGCTAATAATCGTGGAAAGGGATATAATGTCCCCCCAATCCCAAGACGAGAATGGGGAGCAACAGCAAAGAAGCAACGGTCAGCAAGTATGAAGAAACAAAGAGCGTACCGGAAAATAACCTCCGGTACGCTCTTTGTTTCTTACTGTTTCTTGGCGGCAATCCGGATTCTGCGGTAATCCATGATCCAGCCGTCTTCTTGGAACAGAACGGGCTTCAGCTCCTTTTCCATGAAAGCCAGCACATCCTCACGCTGCGGGCCGCTGAGCACGCTCAGAATTCCATCCGCAAAGGTGTTCAGCCAGCGGCTGAAACCCTGCTCTCCGCCAGCAAGCGGTGTTGGCCGCCCGAAGCATAGGGCAAGTTCAACGGTCATCCCGTTCCGTTCCAGGAGTGACGCGTATTCCCCGATGCTGGGGAAATACCAGGGCAGCTTTAGCTTGCCGCTGCACCCGATGGCGGCAAAAGCACGCGGCAGCCCGTCTACGACCGAGGCGATGTTGCCTTGCCCGCCGAATTCGGCAATGAACCGCCCTCCGGTCCGCAGGCTGGCGGCAATGCTTGCAGCGGCCCCTTGCGCATCCTGCAGCCAATGCAGAGCAGCGTTGCTGAAGACGGCATCGGCGGGAACATCTGCGCAATAGGATTGGCCATCCGCCAGCACAAATTCCAGCTGCGGATGTTTGCTGCGGGCAGCGTTTATCATCTCAGGGGATGCATCGATCCCTGTAACAGCTGCCCCATGATCAGCGATGGCAGCGGCCAAATCTCCAGTGCCGCAGCCCCAATCGATAATTCGTTCACCCGGCTGCGGCTGCAGCAGATGAATCAAAGATTCTCCGAAGCGGGAAACAAAGGCCATATCCGTATCATAGGTACCGGTATTCCATTGCTGATTCATCGGAAGTCTCCTTTCAGGTCAAACAGGAATACTTCTGTTGTATCATGCGTTATCTTATAAGTGAAATATATAAATCGAATAGAGTTTATTGGTTAAGCCTATCATCCCACCCTGCCCATGGACATTCTCCATTCCCAGCCTGCGGATAGGAGAGGCTAGAGCAATGCCAACCTCAAGCAGTTTTGCACCGGCGGCCAGCAGGAAGACCGCACCCGGAGTCAGCGCACCGGTCATCCAGCCTCCGAGCAAGGCGCCGGCAGGCATGGCGGTGCGGGTCAGCACTCTGGAGAAGCTGAGAACCCTGCCGAGCAGTTCCGGCGGGACATTCTCCTGGCGGACGGAGGCCGATAAGACGGACCAAGCTGTATTGCAGGCGGTTACCAGGGCAAATCCGATGCCCGGTGCGAGCCAGGAACGGCTCCATGCTGCCAGCAGGAAGCCGCAGGTCCCGGCCAGCAGCAGAAAAGGGATCAGACGGCCGCGCTTGAAGTACCGGTCCAGATACATGACCGCGAGGCTCCCGGCTACACCGCCTGCAGCGAGCAGGGTATAAGTCATGCCGATTTGTCCGGGCCGCAGTTGAAGCGTCGTAATTAAATAGTAGGTAAGCGTAGCATAAGCAGCGCTGTAGCCGAAATTGCCGATGGCTGCCTGGAGCGACAAGGACAATTGCACCGGATTGCGGATCAGCCAGCTGAAGCCCTGCGCCATATCTATGAGAATATGCTGCTGGTTCCTGGGGCGTTTGGGCTCCTTGGGAAGCCGGAACAATATAGAGAGAATGACCACGAAGGAAACGACATCGAGCCAGAGAATAGATGAAAGACTAAGAAATGACGCCAGCCCCCCGGCTATCGCCGGTCCGATCATCTCGGCCAGTTGTCCGGCGGTCTGCACTCCGGCGTTGCCGCGGGTCAATTCCTTCCCTGATAAGGCTGGAATGAGGGTTACAACTGCAATGTCATAAGCTGTAGACAACAAGGACAACAGCAGGGTAACGACATACAGGAACCAGACGGTGAGCAGGCCATAATGCTCGAGGACAGGGATTAGGGCAATCAGTCCCATTCTTGCGGCATCGGTGCACAGCATCAGCCGCTTGCGGTTGAAACGGTCGAGAATGGCCCCTGTGAAGGGAGCGAAGATAATGACAGGCAGTATGCTGACGGCGAACATGGAACTCATTACCAACACTGAGCCAGTGAGCCTGTAGGACAGCAGCGGTAAGCAGAAGGTGTACAGCGCATCTCCGACTCTGGAGATAAAGTAACCGCTGAGGAAGCGGGCCAGCGACAAGGGACGTGTTGGTTTCCTGGATGCAGAATATAATGTGGCGTGTTTCAAGCCGGATTCACCCCCCCTGCCCCCAATAAGGCCAAGCTGATGCCGTATAAGCTGAACAGGATCAGTATGATCGAGGAGATCAGATTCAGCGAGTAGATGAAGGCTTCAGGCAGTTTGCCGCTGATCCAGCAGATAATAGCAGATAACAGCAGCCACCAGCAGCAGGAGCCGAGCGCAATTCCAGCCGGGAGGAACAGGGAAGACCCGACAGTATTTCCAAGAGAAGCTGCGAGCGCCATGAAGCTTAGAATGGTGGCCGGATTAGCCAAAGTCAGAAGAAAGGAGGAGAACATGCTGTAGGCTATTCCGCTGCGGACGGCTTCCGGTTTGGCACCGGATTTGCCCGGCCACAGAGCTTTTACTCCAAGAACCCCGAGGAAGAGGCTGCCGATGAGCCGGAGCGGCAGATCATAGGCAGAAGTAAACTCATTCACAATTCGGAAGCTGGTGACGGTAGCCAGAGCATACAGTACATCGGCAAACGCAATTCCCGCACCGGTCGCCAGGCCTGCCCAGAAGCCATGCTTCAGTGTCCGGTTAATGCACAGCAGAGACATGGGACCGACAGGAGCGGCAATAATAAACCCGAAACCGAAGCCGCTGAAGAGGGCGGGCCAGCTGATCATGGTGCAGTGTCTTCAGGCGACAGCGGGACATTCGGTGTTTCTTTAACCGTTCCGAGGATAATCGTTGTGCGGGTCCGCACAATACCCGGCAGGCTTTTCAGCTCCTCACTGATGATCCGGTCAAGATCGCGGGTTCCCCGGCAGCGGATCTTCAGAATGTAGTCGTCATCTCCAGCCGTATGATGGCATTCCTGAATTTCCGGCAGCTTCAGCACCAATTCCAGAAAAGCCTGCCGGTGCGTTGGCCGCTCCAGCGAAACCGCAATGAGCGCCGCCAACCCAAAACCGGCAGATTCGGCGTCAATCAACGCCGTATAGCCTTTGATCATTCCTTGCTCCTCCAGTCTCCGAACCCGGTCAGCAGCCGCAGGAGAAGAGAGGCCAAGCAGTCCGGCAAGCTCGGCCCAGGTCATTCTTCCATTCGCCATAAGTGCATTGATGATTTTGTGATCCAAAGAATCCATATTATCAAACCTTCCTTTATGAAGTGTTATATGTAATTTACTTTTAATACGTAAGTTAGTCAGTGATTAATGTTTCAGTGTGAAAATAGGAATTGTCCTGTCCAGACGAGTGATTAATGTACTGCTTCGGAAATAAAACTTGCACTTTACATCAAAAGGGAGTATATTCTTAATTACGGTGATTAAATCGCTGTATTCATAATATGCGGTCATGGCGGAATTGGCAGACGCGCTGGCTTCAGGTGCCAGTGATAGCAATATCGTGGAGGTTCGAGTCCTCTTGACCGCATCATAGTTTACAAACCAAACCCTTCTTCGGAAGGGTTTTTTATTTTGCGTTTTACTGAGTATGGTTGTGTCGTTCGAATAATGAAAATGGCTGGCAAGCGGGATGAATGGAAATGAAACAATTTGAGGAGCAAGTTCTCAAATTAGTGAGGGAAGCCTGACTGTTGCCTTCAGGGACGACGATGCCAGTAACGGTATAGCTGCTGCCCATCATGGAGAAGGTGATAGCGGCAGGACTGTTGGGTTACGTCACCATCTATTGGGAGGGATACTGTTCCGCCGTCTTAGTCAGATCTTACGTACCTTGGGGGTCACATATTGACCCTTTCAAGCCTCCGTTCGGTTTATCTTGCTTGCAGCATAGTTGTGGGGAGGAGTTTTATCGACCTGTGTCATCCGACTATACATCTCCATCCCTTCTCTTGTTAAATGAGGCAATATAAGGCTCCATAGGATGGAAAAGATACTTTTCTGCTTTGGAAGAAATTTTTGGAGAAGAATTATTTCCTGTGTCCCATACATATTGATCGATAATAAAGAAATAGACAAATCATCATATTGTCCGGCATATAATTCTTCTTTCATAATTCCATTATTAACAAATATGGTAAATGTATCGGTAAAAAGTGTATAGAAATCATTAACAACCTTAATTTGCATATTAGCTATCTCAGGATACAGCTTAGGCAATTCTGTAAAACTGGAGAAATAAAAGAAATATTTTTCGCGGAATGCACTAAGGTTTAAAAACTGCTGATTCAGCCCTTGGATAGAAACGTCCGCTGAGAAATTTAAGTTTTGATATTCTTCATACTGCCTTGCCATAACACCAATCATGAGGTCTTGTTTTTTTTTGAAATGGTATGTCAAATTACCAGGACTAATATTTAGCGCATCGGAAATATCCCTCAATGTTACATATGCATATCCTTTTTTATTAAATAATTCAATTGAAGTCTCAAGGATCTTATCTCTTAAATTATTATCCATGCCTATCTCCTTTATAGCGTTTGTGATATGCACTTGAAATCAAAAGCATTATATCATAAATTGGCCCTTTAAGCCGAAATAAGTAGCTTGATTAAGGATATGGAAGGATTCCAGAGATGTTTGCCGAGAATCCTCAGCTAAGAATGATTTTCTCGAAAAAGATCAGAGTTGAATTAGTGTACTCGTAGGAATACACTTACTTTAGTACATGTGTACTAATATTTCTTTTATAAAAATGATAGAAGGAGTGAATCCAATTGCTGGAAGAAGGGGGGGGTATCCATTGGTATGGAAATGCTGCACCTAAGGATGTTCCCGTTGTTCTAATTATTCCAGGCTGGACTGGATTTAAAGAAGAAATGTATACGGCATATGCAACACAGCTTATTGATTGACTGGTTTCAAGAAAAACTATCAAATGGAGGCAAGCTATGAATCCTCTACCTATCGACACTAACGAAAGAAGTAATCACTTTTATGAGCTTACCTGGAAGGAAGTAAAGATTCCGATGAGAGATGGGAATTATCTCGCCGCAAATCTTTATCAGCCTAATGCGGACGGGGATTTTCCAGTAATCATGACGATGTGTCCGTATGGAAAGGATACGCATTTCTCACAATTTGCTCCTGCTAACCCGACGGTTGCAATAGAATATACCCATTCGCAGGATAAAGGACCGTTACTTAGCTGGGAAACACCAAATCCTGAATATTGGGTGCCACAAGGGTATGCTGTATTGCGAGTAGATGAACGTGGTATCGGTAATTCTCCAGGGAAGCTTGATATATTATCAAGTGCTTTAAAGAAGGATTATTATGATGCAATCGAATGGGCTGGAACGCAAGCCTGGAGCAATGGACGGATAGGACTGCTGGGCATCTCCTACTTGGCAATGAGCCAATGGGCTGTGGCATCCGAACAACCTCCTCATTTAGCGTGCATCATACCTTGGGAAGGTACAGTAGATTATTATGCGGATTTCTGTTATCCGGGTGGAATTCAGACAAACGGCTTTCTTTCATTCTGGTGGGAAAACGGAGTTTTGACACATCAATACAATCCCGGTGGAAGCCTCTCCGAGGAACAACTGCAGGACAATCGCATTGATTTCCCAGAGATGGTCAAAAACAATCCATTACGTGATCAATCGTGGACGAATCGGTTCTCTGATCTAAGCAAAGTAGAGGTACCTTTATTATCCGCAAGCAACTGGTTTAGCGCCGGAATGCATACCCGGGGGAACTTTCTGGGATTTCAGAATGCAGCATCGGAGCACAAGTGGCTTGAAGTGCATATCGGCAGCCATGTTGGTGAATTCTATACCGCTCAGGGTCGTGAGCTGCAGAAAAAATTCCTCGATTATTGGCTCAAGGGAATCGATACCGGCATAACGAGGGAGCCGAAGGTGAAGCTTGCCATTCCCCGCGGAGGTAATAGCTACACATGGCGCTACGAGAATGAGTATCCGCTTAAGCGTACCCAATGGACACGATTTTACCTTGATGCAAGCTCAAAGCTGCTTTCAGTGGAACTTCCGCAAGCCAAGAGCCAGCTTTGCTATGATGGCGATAAGGAGCGCGAGTCCAGGCACTGGGCCGAGCCCTTTATGGTGAAAGCATTCTCGAGAGAGGAAAACAACTCCAAGCGTATTCTGTTTGAAACTGCTCCGTTCGAGAACGAAACAGAGATTCTGGGGCCTATCAAGCTCCGCTTGTGGGCATCGTCAACTACAGATGATATGGACATTTTTGTATCTTTGCGCAACATTGACCCTCTTGGCAATGAGGTAGTTAATTCAGGAGCACTAACGGACCAATTCCCCATTAGCCAAGGCTGGCTACGCGCTTCCTTACGTAAAACGGATGATCAAATATCGGCGGAATATAAGCCCTACTACAGCTTCGATGAGATTCAGAAGCTGATTCCCGGGGAAGTCTACCCCTTGGATATAGAGATATGGGATAGCGCGATTGTTGTAGCTAAAGGAAATCGGTTGCTCCTGGAAATTGGCAGCCAGAATCAGAGCGGCTGCGCACTGCTGACTCAGACGGCGGATGACAGGGTTTGGGAAGCAGACGTTACTCTATATACAGGGGATGAATTTGATTCTTATTTATTGCTGCCGATCATACCCTAACTGGATTTAACTCTTCCCTACCATTTCATCAGCTCGGGCAGGTTGTGGAATTTGGCAAAGCGCGATTTCATCGGTAGCCGCTGCCCAGTTGTTCAAAGGTGAGCAGATCATCCTTTTTGCGTATTGTGAAGCTGAAATGTGAGACATCGAACTGTAGTGGGGGATTTTACATGGTACACTCGGTTTATTGCGGTGAATTTGCAGATATACAAACGATCGGTTACATCACCTCACCTGATGTTCATGAAGCGAATTACCAATTTGGCGCGTATAGAGACCAGAAATATATACTAACCTCAGTCCTTGAGCAATCTTGAGATGCAGTGAGCTTTCTAGCCGCTGCTTCTTTTTTTGCCTGTCCGTTCCTCCGGGTCTTGCGTGATCGGGTTTGTGAATATTGAACAACGTCACAATAATGACATAATATCTGTTCATTTTTTCCGGCAGAAAAACAGTTATACCTATTAGAGAGGAGGGGACGAGGTGGATGAAAGGGAATGGATTCGGCGGATCCAGGAGGGGGAAACCGAGTATCTGACACCGCTGATTGAGCGGCACTACGCTGGCATCCAGAAGTATTGCTGCTGGCGGGTACGGAACGCGGAAGAGGCGAAGGATTTAACTCAAGAGACCTTTTACCGCTTTTGCCGCCATATTGAGCGCTATACTGACGCCGGAAAATGCCGTGCGTACTTATACACTATCGCCCGCCATCTATGCAACGATCATTTAAGGAAGGGGCAGCCGCTATCCCTGGAGGACGAGGAGGATGCAGCAGACTGGAGGGCTGCACAGCAAAGCAGTTCTATAGAAGAACAGGTGGAAAGGGAGCAGCTGGTGCATGAGCTGTTTGAGCTGCTGCCTGAATCGCAGCGGGAACTGGTGTTTATGCGCTTTTGCCTGGATCTGACCTACCGTGACATTGCCCGCGTAACAGGAGTGAACATGTGTATGGTGCAGTACCGGGTGAAGCGCGGGCTGGCTGTACTAAGAAGCCACTTGGAAAGGAGTGAACCCGTTGAACAAGAGATCAGAGCAGGCCATCGTCAACGCCCTAAAGAACTACCCCACGCCCCCCATTGAACGGCAGCATCTTGAAGATACCGCCAGAGGGGCGGTGGAGGTGCTGCGCCTGAGACAAGCCGGACGGAGAACGTCGTTCGGAGAGTTCTATCTGGCCCAGCTTCGCTTCATCAGCTGGAAGGTATGGGCCGTGCAATTGCTAATCGTCCTGGGAATGGTGCTGTTACTACGAAACGCCCTTCAGGAAATGGGTGAGAGTGTGCAAATCGTCATGATGGTCTCTATCGCTGCACCTCTGCTGGTAATGGCTGGAATCCATACGCTGACCCGTTCACTTAGCTGTCATATGCTGGAGATAGAACTCAGCACCCGCCATCTCCTGGAGAAGCTGACGATGGTCCGCATGAGTCTGCTGGGGATGGCGGATTTGCTGGGTCTGACCCTGCTGGCTGCGACATTAAGCGTTTGGATACATAGTGATGTTGCAACCATGCTGATCTATCTGCTGGTGCCTTTTAATTTAACTTGCCTCGGCTGCCTGTGGCTGCTCAATCGGGTTCGCACCCCAAGCTGCGGATATTACTGCCTGACCTTCGCCGGCATGGTGGCTTTGGTTCAGATGATACTTGCCTTTACCCCCAACCTGTGGGTGTTTGAACCAGCAGCAGTGGGAGTATGGCAGATGATGCTGCTGGTGACAACCGCAGGAATAGCGCTGCAGGTATGCGGTTTGCGCAAGACTTGCCGGAGTTTGGAGACCGCTTCCAGCCTGATGTGAAATTACCGCAGCGCAGGCCGCTTGGTTACAGGGAGCATTGAATAAGGAGGGTTCATAACGTGTTGGAACTGACTATAAATGAGCTAAGCAAGCGCTTTGCCGCGAAACAGGCGGTGAACGGCATTTCGGCCCGGCTGACCAGCGGTGTGTATGGTTTGCTCGGAGCTAACGGAGCAGGTAAAACAACGCTGATGCGGATGATCTGCGGCATTCTCAGTCCGACCTCGGGGATGATTCAGATGAACGGCCAGGAGATTGGCCGCATGGGGGAACAATACCGCGATCTGCTGGGCTATATGCCTCAGGACTTCGGGTATTATCCCGATTTCAGTGCGGAAGAGTTTCTGTGGTACGTCGGATCGTTGAAAGGGCTGACCCTGAAGGCTTCGAAGGGAAAAGCCCGTGAACTGCTGCGCATGGTAGCTCTGGAGGAGGCGGCACGCAAGAAAATCCGCACCTTTTCCGGGGGGATGAAGCAAAGGCTCGGCATCGCCCAGGCACTGCTGAATGATCCCCGCCTGCTGGTGCTGGACGAGCCAACGGCGGGACTGGATCCCAAGGAGCGGGTACGCTTCCGCAACCTTATAGCCGATCTGGCCCGCGATAAGATCATCCTCCTGTCGACACATATTGTGTCCGATGTGGAATATATCGCCGATCAGATTCTGGTGATGAAACAGGGTGCTCTGCTAATGAGCGGGACGGTAGAACAGCTGACAGCTACGATGGAGGGCAATGTCTGGTTATGCCATGTTCCGGCGAGGGAAGCGGAGGCGTGGAATGAACGGTACTGTGTGAGCAATCTGCGGCATGAGCGGGACCGGGTTGAGCTGCGTATTGTCTCTAAGGTCCAACCCGCAGCTCATGCAGTTTCGGTTCCACCGACGCTTGAAGACTTGTTTCTATACCATTTTCAAGATGAATCGGCTGCAGCGGCTGGCGAAGTCAAATAGGAGGTATAGTTTATGGATATTCTGACCCGGTTTGAGCTCAGAAAGATCATGAGACGGAAATCATTTTTTATAGGCATAGCACTTGTAACCGTCGTGGCCTTATTAGGGGTATGGGCGCTCGTTTCGGGTGCGTACATAACGGACAAGGACGGCAATGATCTAAAAGGACTGGAAGCCATCCCGCTCCGAAAGGAATACAACCGCCAGCTTGCCGGACCGCTGACGATAGAGAGAATAGCGGCTGCAGTCCAAGATCATCAAAAAGTCATGCATGATCCGAAAAACCTTAACGAGAAGGGGGAACTCACAAATGAGGCTTATGTAACCTACAAAGAGCAGAGTTATCAGATCGATTCGTTGATCCGGTTTGCTTTTTCCCATTCCCGTGAATACGATCATTATATTATCGACAGCATGACACCAATTACAGCAAAGACCTTCTATCAGGAACGTCTCGATAAGGTGAAAGAGTACATAGACAGGGATTATACTCCGGGCAATGCTTCTGCCAAAGAGACTGCTTTTTTTATGCGGATGAATAAGTCCATTCCAGTCCCCTTCCAAATGGACTATGTAACCGGCTGGGAGAATGTGTTCGAGAACCTGCAGTTTGTTTTATTGATCAGCGCGTTTGTGATTGCGATTTGGCTTGCTCCTGTCTTTGCCGGTGAATACCAGAGCGGGGCGGATGCTATAATCCTGTCCTCCCGTTATGGCCGCAATAAGGTCATTGCCGCCAAATTGAAAGCCAGCTTGATTGTCTCCCTTGGCTTGCTTGCTGTGGGATTAGGCACCTACACTCTCTTGATGCTTGGAATTTTTGGATTTGATGGGGGAAACGCCAGCGTGCAGATGATCAAACTTTTTGCCCCGGTTCCTTTCACGGTGTTTCAGACCTATTTGTGGGCAATTCTCCTTGGCGGCCTGGCCTGTCTGATCGTGGGGGCGGTGACGCTCTGGCTGTCCAGCCGGATGAGCACACCATTTCCCGTTATTATTGTGATTGTCATTTTGCTGATCGGCCCGCTGTTTTTTCCGGCTAGCAAGAGCAGCCGCTTGTATAATCATATTATGAACCTATTTCCTGGAAAAATGGTTGATGGCATTACAAGAGTAACCGAATACGAGGTGTATTCTGTGTTTGGACAGCTGATTCCCAGCTATAAGTTTGCTACAGGCTTTGCGGTCATCGTTATAGCCCTGCTCCTGCCCTTTACTTATCGCGCCTTCAAAAACCATCAGGTGGTTTGATAGGAAAGACTCAAGGGGCGGCACTGAAGTCCCAAGCGGAAGTTGTCAAAAAAGTACGGATTCGCAGATTGCTGATGCAGCAGTTTGCGGACCCGTTTTGTTTTTTTTGGAAGCACTGTAACTATTTCGGAGGCTTGGACGAATAAGTAGTAGAAGGCTGCGGGAGAGGAGGGGATTCGGACGAACGATATCCAGAGAGGAAACAGACAGCGCTCCATTACGGAGGATGAGGCCGCGGGTCACCCGGATGATGAAGCAGCCGTGCTGCTCCGGTTCCGGCAGGGAGAACGGGATGCCTTTGAATGGCTGGTCCGGCAATACCGGCAGCCTGCGGTAGGGTTTGCCTATCATCTGACCGGGGATTATCATACCGCCGAGGATTTGGCACAGGACTCTTTTGCCTATCTGCTGGTGTATCCGGAGAGATTCGATGCCCGCGCGTCTTTTAAAACCTATCTGTTCACGATCCTCCGCAACAAAAGCATAGATTCCTTGCGGAAGCGGCAGCGGCAGGGGAACCTGCCGGTTGAAACAGGGATGCGCAGGCGTCCCGATTCCTCCTTTTCAGGGGATTACACAGGAGATAACCTGCCTGAAGGAAACCGCATGCCGCCTCCCGGTTTGGATGATCCCGAGCGGATGGCGATTGTGCACGAGGAGGACCGGGAGTGGCAACGGCGGTTGCTTACGCTCAAGCCGGATTACCGGATGGCCGTGTATCTCGTTGATGTAGGTGAGATGTCTTATACAGAAGCGGCAGCTATTATGGGCCGTACAACGGTGAGCTTCAAGGTGCTGCTGCACCGGGCCCGCAAGAAGCTGAGGCAGATTTACGAAAAGGAGGAGTGGGATTGTGAAGCCAGCCGAAGAGGAACAAGCGTTTCTAGAGGAAGTGTACCGGAAAGCCCGTCTGCTGGAGTTTGACAAACGTGAAGCGGAGAAGGTGCGAAGAAACAGCCGGCAGCTCGACAGGCAAAGAAATACTAAGCTGGCGGGTATCGTGCTTACTGCGGTTGTTGTTTTTGTGATGATCAAGTTCGAAGTCATTGATCAAGTGTTGCTCGTCTTGCTGTCACTCCTCCTGATCGGAATAGGACTGATGGTGGAGAACACGGAGTTTACCTGGGACCAGGGAAGCGATTAGCAATGGGGAGTCAAAAGCATGTGAGGGAGAGGATTAGAATGGAACTTGTAATTGAACAACTGACCAAAACCTATGGGGGAAAGCAGGCTTTAAACGGTGTCAGCTTCAAAGTTGGCGAAGGGATACATGGGCTGCTTGGTCCCAACGGGGCAGGTAAAACAACACTGATGCGGCTGCTTGCAACTTTACTTACACCCACGTCCGGCAAAGCAACGATCGGTGGTGTGCCGTTGACGGACAAAGCGCAGATCCGCCAGCTAGTCGGGTATCTGCCGCAGGAATTTGCGTTTTATCCAGGGATGTCGGTGCTTGAAGCGATGGATTATCTCGCACTTTTGTCCGGGGTGAAGGGGCATTCGGAGCGGAAGCGGAGAATCGACGATTTGCTGGAGCAGGTCAACCTGACGGAGCAGCGCCGGACCAAAGTGAAAGCACTGTCCGGCGGAATGAAGCGCCGGCTCGGTGTGGCCCAGGCAATGGTGCATGAACCGAAGCTGCTGATCGTTGATGAGCCGACGGCAGGGCTTGATCCGGAAGAGCGGATCCGCTTTCGCCGGCTCCTCAGCCGGTTCTCTGAAGGGAGAATCGTCCTGCTGTCCACCCACGTTGTGGAGGATGTGGAATCCACCTGCGAGCAAATGACCGTGCTGCATAAGGGAAGTCTGCGCTATCACGGCAGAATCGGTGACCTGACGGGGGCTGCCGCCGGACGCGTCTGGACGGTGGAGCTTGACAGGGCGCAGTGGGAGCGGGACCGTGACCGCTTTCCCGTGCTGTCCGCTGTGCCGGAAGGCACAGGAATGCGCATCCGTGTTCTCGCCGATCAGCAGCCTTATCCGGGAGCGCAGCAGGCCATACCGTCTATTGAGGATGCCTATCTTTACCTGATGCGCAAGGAGGAGTCGTTCGTATGATAGGGCTCATTGGTAAAGAGATTCGCATGATTCTGCGCAGTCTCGTTTTTTATGTATTTATACTAGTGGCCTGCTTCTTCTATTTCACCGAATATGCCGCAGAGCAGACCTGGAGCGAGCTTCGGCCTCCCGTTATGACTGAGCCGCAAAATGTGGGTCCCCCGGAACATCCTTTTTACGGCTGGAAGCTGCCCGGGAACACCTCCGAACTTGCTACGCAAATGAGGAAAGAGATTGGCTGGGACCTGGATGCCGGTTCAACAACCAAGCTGAGAATCGGCTTTCCGCTCGAGAGCAAGCTGGATAAGCAAGAAAAAGCTGCCCTCACCGAGGCTGCATCCAAGCTGGACATCATTCTTAAAGATTCGGATAAGTACACGATGGAAGACGTTTACAAGGTTTCTGATGGTTTGAACAAGCAACTGGGTGGGAGCAGTATGTACAAAAGAGGGATGGATGAATTCGGCTTTGGTATCGATAACTACGAGGAAGCGGTGAAAGCGCAGGAACAAACGCTTGTACGCTATAACGAAGTTGTAGAGGCCGGAGAACTGCTGCCCGGAGCCGCAAGGTATTTCTGCGATTATCTCGCACTCCCGGCTGGTATCTTTCCGGTATTCCTTTCGGCCTTTCTGCTGCTCCGTGACCGCTCCAGCCGAATGAGCGAGCTGATATACAGCCGCCGGGTTTCGTCATGGACCTACGTCGGTTCAAAGTTTATCGCGCTTGGGATCATGCTCTCCCTGATTTATCTTGTGCTTGCAGTTGCCGGCGGTTGGCAGACCGTAAATGCCCTGGAACTGAAGGGACAGACGGCGGAGGCGATTTTCCTCTTCCTTGGATACACAGCTTGGTGGCTGCTGCCTACAGTCTGGGCTTCGATTGCCTTCGGAATGTTCGGCTCTATGCTGTTCCGCCGGGGGATTGTGCCGATCGCCCTGCAGATCGTCTGGTGGTTTATTTCTGTGCTGCCGCTTATGGGCTCCTATGGGCTGTACAAGTTGATCATCCGCTTTAACACGCCAAGGGACGCTGATTTATATAAAGGTTGGGTGGATGAGATCGCAATTAACCGCAGCTTTTACATTCTTCTTGCGGTGCTGTTGGCAGCCGGAACCGCGCTGCTCTGGGAAAGAAACCGCAGCCAGGCGGATTCCGGATGGGTACGGGGGAACAAATCCTCTACAAGAAAAGCTAAAACGGTCGCGGGGGAAGCCTCATGACAGGTCAATCTCTCCGCGTGCTTGGTTGGTACAACCTGAAGCTGACGGCCCATTATTCGTGGCTGCTGTCCATCGCCCTGCTGTGCAGCGTGCATTTCTTCATGGATCCTCAGCTCATGGAATGGGGAGATGTCGCCAAGCTGGGAGAGCTATTGATCAGCTTCTTGGGCCTGATCGTATACCCTCATCTGGCGATGCTGGAGGAGGGTGGAATCGGTGAGGTGCTCTACGCCAAGAAGGTGCGGCATCACCCTATCTTTCTGTTTCGCTGGCTGTCCACTACTTTGTTTGTTTTCTTGATCATTGCCGTTTTTTTCACCAGCCTGCATTTGCGCGGCGCGGTCTTTGACCTATGGCCGATGATCGGCGGAGTTGCCATTACCGCAATGGCGATCGGATCCGCAGGTATGACGGCTGCTCTACTGATCCGCAACCTATCGGGCGGATACATTGTCGGCTTTGCCTGGTATCTGCTCGACTTTATGACAATGGGCCGTCTGACCGGACATTTTTATCTGTTTGGGCTCGTGAAGGGCGGATGGGATCCTGACAAATGGCTGCTCGCCGGACTGTCATGCGCACTTGCTGTGTTCTGTGCCTTCCTGCTTCCGGCCCGGAGACTGGACTGAAGGCAGCCCAGGTGGGCGGAGTGGCTAGCGCGGCAATCTGTTTGAAATAGAACGAACTTAACTCTTCAGCATCTTCGCTTAACCGGCGAGACTCCCTCACAACCTGAGATTGATAAAGCGAAGCAGAAAGTCCAGCACGCTGCACCGGCAAGGACGGCGGGACCTGCACCGGAGCCGAAAAACTAAACAAACGGCATAACATATAACTGACCGCCTTAAAGTCATTGTAGTGACTGAGAGGCGGTTTTTTGCCGGGCAAAACTGCTGACATTACGTCCGGAGCTGCAGACTACATCGAGCAGTTTTCCCGCCTCCATGTTCATTCCTCTTGGGCAAAAAGGCCCTTTTTCGCATGTCTAATCTCCAGCAAATTGCCTCATTCGTTTCCATTGTCTCTATGGTAGACTTCATATTAGAAGCTTATTGACCGAAAAAAAGATATACTTACATTTACATTTAATTTCTGTCCGCCACTTTCACAGAGGAGGCTCTATCATTGTCCGACAATCTTTTTAAATATCTGTATTTGCGGTCTTCTACAGGATTTGCAGTCGTGTCCATGAAGGATGGGACGATACAGCTGGCCAACCCTGCACTGTGCAGTATGTTCGGGTATACGGAAGCGGAGTTTATGAATCTTCGGTATTTGGATATTTCCTGTACGGAAGAGAAAGACACAGCAGATCATGAGCAGATTATAAACCTATTGCTGCAGAGCCCGGGTACAGCTGTAGACAGTGAAAATCAATTTACACGCAAAAATGGTGAAGTCTTCTGGGTGGCACTGCATTTGTTTCTGACTTTTGATGAAGCTGCGGGTCCCCCTTTATATATGATTGCGGAAATGAAGGATATTACGGACCGCAAGCTGGCTGAGAAGAAGATTCTGGAGGAGCATTATCTCTATAATCTGATTTCGCAGAATACGCCCGATTTGATATCTCTCGCTGATCCTGAGGGTACGATCCATTATGTTTCGCCCTCCATTGAACGAGTGCTGGGATACTCCACCCATGAAATGATCGGTAAAAAAAGGCCGGATTACTATCATGAGGAAGACGCATTGGAGATGACCGAGCAGGGACTGCTCTATTCGGACAACGATGTGTTTACCCGCAGGGTGCGCCATAAAGACGGGCACTATCTTTGGATTGAAAGTTCTTTCCAGGTCATGCGCGACGATAAGGGTGGGGTCCAGCAGGTCTTGACGGTTGCCCGGGATATAACGGTCCGGAAGAAATATGAGGACATGCTGGCGAACGCCCAGTTTCTGGCCCGGATGGGCTCGTGGGAATGGGAGGCCTCCAGCCAGCAGTTGATTGCTTCCAAGGAAATGCGCTGTATCTTTGGCCATACCGATGATTTCAGCAATCATACCGTCTATGATCCGCTGCTCATTAAGGAATGTGTGGAGCCTGAAGATCTGCCCAGGGTTACGGAGGCGCTGCTTGATTCGGTGACACATGGAACGAAGGGCGGAGCGGTCTTCGGAATTACGGCGGCCGACGGTACGAAGAAATTTATTGATGCCCATTGGGAAGTGGCTCAGGATGCATCAGGTAACATAAGGCAGATTAGCGGAGTGGTTCAGGACATTACAGCTCATCGGGAAATGGAGCAGCAGCTTCGGGAAAGCGAACAGAACTACCGGCTTATTTCGGAGAATTCCCAGGATTTCATTTCCCGCAATGCAACCGATGAGAAAGCAACCTATCTGTATGCCTCTCCGGTCTGTCTGCAGATGTTCGGATATACTCCTGAAGAGATGGTAGGCACCGAGGGAATGGAATATATTCATCCCGAGGATGCAGCCCGTGTCCAGGCCTATCTGCGCAGCAGCATCAAAGGGGAAAGGCTTGAGCCTATCGTCTTCCAGTTTCTGTGTAAAGACGGCTCTTATATCTGGACAGAAACGACCCTGCGCCACATTGATACCGGTGCTGGAGGAGATACGGAGATTGTCGGCATCACCCGCGACATCTCGGAGCGGAAGCAATATGAGCTCAAGATGCTGGAGAGCGAGAACCGCTATAAGTCTTTGTTTGAATATAACCCTTCGGCTATCAGCGCGATGGATTTGCAGGGACGGATCCAATCGCTGAATGCCAGCCTGCAGCATTTGACGGGTTATTCCTGTGAAAGCCTGTTGTTGTCAAACTACTGCGATATCTTTGATCCGGAAGAGCTGGATTTTGTGGCAGAACGCTTTCTTGTTGCTGCAAGCGGTGTAGCTCAAACCTTCGAGAGCAGACTGCTTCACCGGGATGGGCATGTTGTCGAGGTCAGCATGATTTATGTGCCGATAATGGTAGACAGCCGGGTCGTGGGCGTATTTGCCATTACGAGCGATATTACGGAGCGCAAACGGCATCTGGAGCAGATTGAGAAGCTCAGCTATGAGCATGCGCTGATTCTGAATTCCGTTTCAGAAGGTATTTTTGGCATGAATCTTGAGGGTGCGACGGTATTTATCAATCCGGCGGCGTCCGCAATGCTTGGCTACGAAGCCGGAGAGCTGGCGGGAGAGATCAAGTTGCCTACGATCGAGCAGACCTGGCTCGACGGAGAACCGTATCCTGGAGGGCGGAAGCCCCTGCGGGAATGGCTGGAAGATCATCTCACCTATGATGAGAAAGAGGGCGTATTCTGGAGACAGGACGGTTCAAGCTTTCTCGTCAAATACCGGATGACCCCTCTGTTCGATAACGGTGTACGGAAGGGTGTTGTGGTTGTGTTCCGCGACATTACCGAAGAGAAGGCAATTGTACGGGCTAAGGAGTCTGCCGAGCAGGCGGACCGGGCCAAATCGGAATTTCTGGCCATTATGAGCCATGAGCTGCGCACACCAATGAACGGGATTATCGGCATGGCTGATTTGCTTGAAGGCACCGAGCTTGATGAAGAACAGCAGTATTATACGCAGATTATTACCAAGAGCGGTGGGACGCTGCTGCATATTCTCAATGAGGTGCTCGATTTCAGTAAAATTGAAGCGGGCATGATGACGATTGAGCTGCAAGCTGTGGATCTCCGCCAGGTTGTATCGAACGTCACAGATATCTTTTATCCCCGTATCAAAGAGAAGGGGCTCTCGCTAAACTGCGAGGTGGATGACGCGCTGCCACCGCTGGTGTTAACGGATGAGACTAGACTGCGCCAGATTCTTGTAAACCTGGTCGGCAACGCGGTGAAATTCACCGAAGAAGGGGAAATCGGGATTCAAGTGAAGCTGGTGGCATCCAGAGATTCCGGCGAGTGTGTTCTTAAATTTACCGTGACGGATACTGGGATTGGTATTCCGCTGGACAGCCAAGGCCTGCTGTTCCAATCCTTCTCCCAACTGCATCCATCGATCAACCGCAAATATGGCGGAACAGGTCTGGGACTGGCCATCAGCAAAAAGCTGGTGGAGCTGCTGGGTGGAGCGATAGGCGTAGAGAGCCGTGAAGATGAAGGCTCGGAGTTCTATTTCACCCTCCATGCCACTCTTCCAAGAGAAATGACCACTGCAGGCGGTGCTGCTGCGTTCCCTGCTACGGAACGGCGGGAGAACCGCAGCAAGTACAAAGGCTCCTCCAGCGGGGTGTACGGTCCGCTGTCGATTCTAGTTGCCGAGGATCATCCTGTGAACCTGAGATTGCTGCAGGCGTATCTCAAGAAGCGGGGATATGATTCCGATGTGGCGTCCAACGGGGAAATGGCGGTCGAGGCCGTGCTCACCGGGCAGTATGATCTGGTATTTATGGACATTCAGATGCCGCTCATGGATGGGATTGAAGCGACAGCCAAAATCCGCGAGGAGCTCGGATTGTCCCCGGTCATTATCGCCACTACAGCTTTTGCCCGCAAAGAAGACAAGGAGATGTGCCTGAGGGCGGGCATGCAGGATTTCATCTCCAAGCCGATCCGGCCGGAGGAGCTGGACAGGGTGCTGAGGGAATGGTCGGCTTATTCCCGCAGATAGGCAGAAGCAGCAATACGGGAGTCAGGAATGATTGGCCTCAATTGAGGTTATTCTGAAAGAATGAAGGTTGAAAAGAAAGGAGGGAGGGCCGCTAGTGAGAGTGTTGTTGTATATGCTGTTCGCGATCCTTTATCTGCTGACCACGTTCTTCGGCCTGGGTCCCGTACTGTTCGCTGACGGATCTGCCAAGGAACGTATTTTTACGCTGATTGTCGTGTTGCTGATTTATACGGCGATCACCGTATGGATGCGGAGTCTGCTGAAGCGGCTGGGCAAGCATTGACAAAGTCTGCTGCGCTGACTATATTTAGATTATTCGTAATTTTTACGTATAAATATAGCCAACGAGAGGGTAACGCGATTGCAAAAGATGAAACGCGGCGATTTTGTCATTATTGTATTGGTTTTACTTGTAGCCGGCTCCATCTACGGAGTTAAATGGATGAATAACCGGAATGAGCATTATGCACAAGGTGATTTGAAAGCCGTTATTACAGTGAACGGCAAAGAGTATAAGACTGTTTCTTTGACCAAAGAAGAGCAGATTATTGAGATGAAGACCAAATTCGGCCACAATATACTAAAACTGTATGATTACGGAATTCAGATGACGTATTCTGATGCGCCGCTGCCGATTGCCCTGGAGATGGGCTTTATTTCCAGACCGAGGCAGCAGATTATTTGCATTCCGGCCCGGCTGATGGTTGAAGTCGTGAACCCCGATAGATCCATTGATGATGATGATGAGCTGGACGCAGTTATTTAGCTGCCGGTAAACCTTGAATCTGCTCCCATGCGGCCACCGAGTCGGCATTGGTATACACGTAAGGAGTGGAGGGCTGGGGAATCGCTGTAATGCTGTCTGGAGTAATCCGCATGATTTCCTTGCCGCCGTATTTCACAACCTGAAGCTTGCCCCGAACCTCAATCCAGGTATCGGCGGGCAGGCTTATTTGTGTTTGCGGATCCAGCAGGATTCCGAAAGGTGTGGCATCGGCAGTACAGCATTGGACGAGAAAACGGCTGACCGCATACGAACTTTTGCCTGATACTGCCGGTTCGCGGTACAGGAAACCTGAGACAATGATCTCTTTACCAGCAAATTGGCCTTTATACAGGTCGATTGCTCCGAACGTTTCGGAGAAAATTTCCGGATAGACCGTAATGACATCCTGTGCGTGAAGGTTGGCCGCAAGCTCCGCGAATTCCGCCTGATAAGGATTGGCTGCAGCGAATGACTCTTTTTCCCGCGGTTCCACCGTGGAATAGGATAAGGCGATGCCTTTTTTGGCTGCAGCCGCGCTGCCCAGAGCGCGGTCGGGAAGCAGGAAGCCGAGCAGCAGCGGAAGCAGGAACAATCCGTAAAGCGCGCTGCTTCTGAGCCCGGTGCGGGGCAGGCGGTGCTCGCAGTCGCACAAGACACTGCTTTTGCCGAACAAGGCCTGAATCCCCAGGCTGAGTGCCATGAGCGCAAGGGGGATGGGACAGAGCTTAATCCAGCGCGCGAGCTTCGGGGCGACATAATAATGCAGCGCGTCCTGCTGGACCAGATGCCCAATGTACAGCGCGAAGAGAAGCAGAATAACCGCCCTGAGCAGATAGTGGAACCGGATGCTGCCGGAATCGTTCATCTCTGGCCCTCCTGAAAGTTTTGTGAGAAATAGCGTCATAACCCTAATGAAACCAGCACTGATCCGATAAAGACGGCGGAGAAGATAAGAAAAAATAAGTAAAGCGCGAACTTCGTCTTGAACAGCGAGAGCAGCATCAGTGAATTTTTGAAATCCAGCATCGGTCCAAGCACCATGAATGCCAGCAGTGATCCCGCCGGGAAGCTGTGCAGAAAGGTGGAAGCGACAAAGGCATCGGAGGTTGAACATAAGGAGAGGACAAAGGCCAGCCCCATCATGAACAGATAGGATCCCAGCGGCTTCTCCCCAATAGCGGCCAGACTGCCCTGATTCATAAAGCTCTGAATGCCGGAGGTCAGCAGGCAGCCGATAATCAAATATTTGCCCATCTCAAAAAACTCGTCCGATGTGTGTACGAAGACGGCAACCAGTTTGCCTCCGCGTGTGCCTTGTTCATGGCGTTCCCCGGTTTCACGCTGAATAGAAAGCCGCAGCGGCGACTTTTTTACCGTGATGTAAATGATAAGGCCGATCAGCGCGGCAACGGCAAACGCAAGACCCATACGGGCATAAGCGAGTCCGGGATGGGAGCGGAAGGCCGTCAGTGTCGCCCCATAAACGACGGGATTGACCACGGGTCCGGAGAGAATGAATACGACGGCAACATACAGCGGCATTCCTTTATGCATCAGGCGGCGGACCAGCGGGATCATGCCGCATTCGCATACGGGAAACAGGATGCCGAGCAGGCAGCCGAACAGGATCGCCGGAACGGGTCTCCGCGGAATCCAGCGTGAGATGATCTCGTCCGGAACGAATACGCGGAGCAGGGAAGACAGCAGCGCACCCAGCAGCACAAACGGCAGGGCTTCCAGCAGAATGCCGATAAAAGCTGTTTTGAACGTATCCACATAGGCATTGTCCAGCAGCTCCGGGTGCTCCGGCAGCCACACGATGCCCGAAATAATCAGGAAGACGGCGGGAATGAGCAGCGGCAGTATTTTAAACGGAGAAAAGGTTGTCAAGGCATCTTAGGCTCCTTCCCGGCATGCGGTATTAACCGAACAGTGCAGACCAGCGCTCCGTCAGCTGCTGTTCATCCAAATGCAACCCTATGAAGACGACATAAGGCAGTCCGGGATAACGCGACGGTTCCCAGCTTGCGCGGTTTCCGGCAAATTGCACCAGCTGGACTTCAGCCTGACCCCTCAGCCGTACATGTCCTTTGGCCCGCAGCAGGCTGCCGCCCCATTCGCGGAAGAAGCCCTCCAGCTGTTCCCTGTAGATTCCGCTATCTTCCGCTTGCGGGAATGTCAGTGTCACAGCAGCCACCTGCGAGTACGAGGGTTCGGCTTCAAGCCCCGGTTCCTGCACAGCGGTTGCACCATGGGGCTGACCGGCGTTCATCCGCTTAAGCACGGACCCGTTGATGCTGCGGGAGCTGCGCTGGGCAGCTGCGGTACGGGATGTCCGGGCAGTGATGCCGGCCAGCAGCGGAGCCACGTTGATTTCACTGTAGTGGGTAAACACAATCTCGGATTCTGCATTATACTTGCGGACGGCCTTTTCAATTTTCCATAAGGTTTCCGGCTCTACAAGATCACTTTTATTGACGATAATCAGATCGGCCCCGCTGATTTGCTTGCGCAGTGTCCGGACAAGCTGCTTGTCGGCAGAAAACCGGCTGTTGTACTCAAGCATGTTTTCGGCATCGAGAAGGGTGACTGTATAGTGCAGCGCCAGCCGCTCGCTGAAGGAAGGCTCCTGCAGCGACTTTGCGATCTCTTCGGGATCGGCGACGCCGGTAAGCTCGATAAAGATCATATCCGGCCGCCGGGCGAGCAGTGCATTCAGGCTTCCCGGCAGTTCGTCCTTGCGGCTGCAGCAGACACAGCCGTCCAGCAGCTTTTCCACACTTGTCCCCGTATGCTCCTGCAGAATGTAGCCGTCAACATCGCGTTTGCCCAGCTCATTCATCACTACACCGGGATTCAGTCCCCGTGCCTTGCTCTCTTTCAGCAGAGTGAGCAGGAGGGTCGTCTTCCCGCTCCCCAGAAATCCGCTTAATATAATCACCGGTATCTTCATCGTCCACACTCCCGTTTGAATCTTGCAATTGCAAGAATCATATTTTCATATTTCCATATATACGTAATTTGATCTAAGGAAAGACCACATATTTGAGAGAGTAGTGATTTTCTGCATGCCCTTGTTGACAGCAGGGGACTCAAACATGTAGAATGTGTAAATCGTAAACATTACGATTAAACAAAAGGAGATGAACACTGTGAGAGTAATTGTGATTTTGGCCTGCACAGAAACCGGCGACCGCAACTATACCACTACCAAGAATAAGAAAACCCAGCCGGGACGGATCGAAATGAAGAAATATTGTCCGCGTCTGAAACGGGTTACGCTGCACCGGGAGACACGCTAAGTTATGCAGTCTGGGTTCTGAAGCCGCATTGCGCTGCACATAACTTTTCATCTGTCATCCCTATCCCATCTAAAAGTCTAAGGAGTAAATCTATGAATAAAATTCCTGTTACCGTGCTCAGCGGATATCTGGGCTCCGGTAAAACTACATTGCTCAATCACATTCTGCACAACAGAGACGGCCTGAAGGTCGCTGTCATTGTCAATGACATGAGTGAGGTCAACGTCGATGCTAGTCTGGTAAAATCCGGCAACACTCTCTCCAGGACCGAGGAAAAGCTGGTGGAAATGTCCAATGGGTGCATCTGCTGCACACTCCGCGACGACCTGCTGCGTGAAGTGAGCAATCTGGCCGCGGAAGGCCGGTTTGATTATATCCTGATCGAATCCTCCGGGATCAGCGAGCCGGTTCCGGTCGCGCAGACCTTTACGTATGCCAATCCTGATCTGGATATTGACCTGACGGAGCTTGCCAGACTGGACACGATGGTCACCGTTGTGGATGCCAACCGTTTCTGGCATGATTTCGCTTCCGGAGACAGTCTGATCGACCGTAATATGACGGCAGGCGAAGGGGATTTCCGCGATATTGTAGAGCTGCTTATTGATCAGATTGAGACCTGCGACGTATTGCTGCTCAATAAATGCGACCTCGTTGAAGAGCAGGAGCTGAACAAGCTTGAGGCTGTGCTGCGCAGACTTCAGCCGGGCGCCAAGATCATCCGTACGGTTAACGGTGTCGTTGATCCCAAAGAGATTCTCAATACGCACTTGTTTGATTTTGAGAAGACAAGTATGTCCTCCGGCTGGATTGCGGAGCTGAATAAGGAGGAGCATACACCAGAGACCGAAGAATATGGCATTGGTTCCTTCGTCTACCGGCGCAGAATACCTTTCCACCCGCAGAGATTAAGCTTCTTCTTCAGCAATTGGCCGGAAGAAGTTGTGCGGGCGAAGGGGCTGGTCTGGCTGGCCGCGAAGGGCGATCTCGCCGCGAGCTTAAGCCAGGCCGGGCCTTCTATCCAATTTGGTCCGACCGGTTACTGGCTGGCGACTCTGCCGAAGGAACAGCAGCTTGAAGTGCTGGCGTCCGAGCCTGACGTGAAGGCCAGATGGGACGAGCAGTGGGGCGACCGGATGAATGAGATTGTGTTCATCGGAGTGGCCATGGACCGTGCGGCGATTGAAGCCAGACTGGACCGCTGTCTGCTGACCGGAGAAGAATTGCAGCAGGACTGGAGCCAGTTCAATAATCCGCTTCCTTGGCCTGCCGAGGAGCTGCTGGCAGCCGCTCAGGAGTAGGGGTTGTAAGCGAGCACAAGTAGAGAGCAGATCTCATAGAGGGTGCCTCCAGCCAGTTTGCATTTAGAAGGACCTGTTTCCACATGAGAGTGGAGAATGGGTCCTTTTTTATTAAAAAGATAAGAATTTATATGCTTCAGGCTATAAATTATCCTTCTATTTCTCGCTGAAACGGATACCGTCCTTTTGAAGACGGCGAAGCCGTTTCCACTTGTTTGGATTCCATGAATTACGATTAATTTGCCGTAATGGGTTTACAAATCGTAATCATTACGATAATATGTTTGGAGTCAATACGTAATGTTTACGATTAATCCAAGCGGATTAGGAAAGAAAGGATATGTGCCATGATTTTATCATCCATGCGGGATGTGGTGTTTGGTTACGGGAATGAGCCTGTGATTGACTCCCTGTCGCTTGATATTGAAGCCGGGCAGTTCATCGGGATTACCGGCCCGAACGGTGCGGCAAAGACCACGCTGCTGAAGCTGTTGCTGGGGCTGCTGCGTCCGTGGAGCGGAACAGTCACACTGAACCGGGAGATCACAGGAGGGGGCAAGCTTGCTGTCGGCTATGTTCCGCAGCAGGTGGCTTCCTTCAATGCCGGATTTCCCAGCAAGGTTATTGAACTGGTCCGTTCCGGCTGCTACGCCCGGCTTGGCTTGTTCGGCAGGTTTACGAAAAGTGAGGAGGAAATTGTCGAGCGCAGCCTGAGACAGGTGGAGATGTGGGACTACCGTGACCGCCGGATCGGGGAGTTGTCCGGCGGGCAGAAGCAGCGGGTCTGCATCGCCCGTGCGCTCGCGGGACAGCCTCAGGTACTGGTGCTGGACGAACCGGCCACAGGCATGGACATCGCCAGCCGTACCGGGTTCTACAAGCTGATGCGACATTATGTCAGTCAGCACGGGCGCACCGTCATTATGGTCACGCACGGCCTGGAGGAGACAAGCGCTTATCTAGATACAGTGATCAGCCTGGAACGGAAGGAACAGGAGGGCTGGCAATGCTTGGTTACGAATTCATGCAGCGTGCATTTTGGGCCGGGGGCCTGATCGGGATCATCGGGCCGCTGCTCGGCGTATATCTGATGCTCCGCCGTCAGGTGCTGATGGCCGATACCCTCTCCCATGTGTCGCTCGCGGGTGTGGCGCTGGGCTCAGTGCTGCAGCTGAATCCCGCACTCAGCGGCTTCGCGGTGGCTGTCATCGGCGGTATCGTCATCGAGCAGCTACGCCGTTCTTACCGTACATACAGCGAGCTCCCGGTTGCCATTATTATGACCTCAGGTCTAGCGCTGGCAGTTGTGCTGATGAGCCTGCAGCAGAATCTGAGCAAGAGCTTCAGCTCGTATCTGTTCGGCTCTATCGTAGCTGTGAGTGATACCCAGCTTAGACTGATTGCTATCGTCACAGCGGCAGGCCTGCTGTACTTCGTCCTGCTGCGGCGGCCGCTCTACAGCCTGACCTTTGATGAAGAGACGGCGAGCATCGGCGGCGTGCATACGGGCCTGTTATCCTTTTCGTTCGCTGTGCTCACCGGGATGACCGTTGCGGCGGCGATGCCGGTGGTAGGGGTACTGCTGGTGTCCGCACTTATTGTGCTGCCAGCCTCGCTTGCGCTGCGTATCGCTTCCGGCTTCACCGCTGCGGTTCTGATTTCCATCGGCGTGGGCCTCACCGGTGTTTTTAGCGGCCTGGCAACATCCTATTATATCAATACGCCTCCCGGAGGCACGATTGCCCTCATTCTGCTGTTGTTTCTGCTTATCGCCATCGCTGTGCAGAAGCTGAGCAGGCGGCGGAACCGCCGTAACACACATAAATCCTTAAGCAAATTCCATAAACCCATATAAGAACAGGAGTTAACATTTATGAAGTCTAAATTCAATATCCGCTATCTTACCGTCTTGTCCCTATCAACCCTGCTGATTGCCGCCGGTTGCGGTAAAAACAATAACACAGATCCTGCCGCTACTGCTGCTACTGCTTCTAATACGCCAGCAGCCGAGACAACTGCCGTTCCGGCAGCAGACAAGCTGGACATTAAGGTCAGCTTCTATCCGATGTATGAATTCACCAAGAATGTTGCAGGCGAGCTTGCCGATGTTGAAGTCTTGGTTCCGGCCGGCATGGAGTCGCATGACTGGGAGCCGACGGCACAGGATATGGCCAAGATTACGGATGCCGATGTGCTCGTCTATAACGGAGCCGGCATGGAGGGCTGGGTCGAGCAAGTACTGGACAGTGCTTCGGGCAGCAAAATGGTCACCGTGGAAGCCAGCAAAGGGCTTGAAATTAAGGAAGGCTCAGAGGAAGAAGCGGATGCTCACAGTCATGAACATGAGGAAGCCGGACATGGCGAGGAAGCCCATGATCACGAACATGAGGAAGCCGGACATGCTGAAGAAGCTCATGATCACGAAGAAGGTGAACATGCGGAGGAAGGCCATGCTCATGATCACGGCGGTCTGGACCCCCATGTCTGGCTAGCTCCTGAACTTGCAATCAAGGAAGTGCGTACTATCGAAGCCGCGTTGTCTGCTGCTTCCCCAGCGAACTCTGCTGCCTTCAAAGCCAACGCCGATGCCTATATTGCCAAACTGGAGGCGCTGCACCAAGAGTTTCAGGATGGACTCAAGGATACAAAACGCAAAGATTTTATTACCCAGCATGCCGCCTTTGGCTATTTGGCTGAGGCGTACGGCCTGACACAGGTGCCGATTGCCGGCCTCTCTCCGGAACAGGAGCCCTCCGCTGCCCAAATGGCCGGAATTGTTGAATTCGCCAAGGCCCATGACGTAAAAACGATCTTTTTTGAGACGCTGGTTTCCTCCAGTGTTGCTGATACTATTGCCCAGGAAATTGGTGCCAAGGCCGCTGTCTTGAATCCGATCGAAGGACTGACGGATGAGGACCGCAGCAATAACCTTGATTATATCGGCATCATGCGCCAGAACCTGGAAGCGCTGAAGACGGCACTGAACGAATAGAGCAGGATTCATCATTGGCAACTCATTCAAACAACGGAAGGCGGATAAACAATATGGCCAAGAAATCAAAAGTAGTCAAAGAATTAAAACGGCAGGAATTGGTGGCTAAATACGCAGATAGACGGAGAGAGCTGAAGGCCAAAGGAGACTATATGGCCCTGCAGAAGCTGCCGCGCGATTCCTCCGCTACCCGGCAAAAGAACAGATGCACTGTTTCCGGCAGGCCCAGAGGGTATTTAAGCAAATTTAAGATTTCACGGATCGTCTTCCGGGATCTGGCGCTGAAGGGTCAAATCCCCGGCATAACCAAGTCCAGCTGGTAAAATTAGGTATTGTGTTTCAACTTTGAAGAAGCGGCTAATTCTCGACTTACAGGGGATTGGCCGTTTTGCTGTGTTCATTATCTTTGCCTGGGTTTGTGGAGTGGATTATTATAGAAGAAAAGCAGGATTGATTCCAGAAGGGGGGATTCAGTATGAGCTTCTTTACCGGAGGAAGAGCGGATCAGCAGAAAGGACGAAATATGGGGAGAGTTGTTCTCCAAAAGCCACCCCTGCCTGCGGGCCTCGATGCTGCCCAAACGGTACGGCTGGGGCGTGCACTTTAATGCCGAGGGCAAAATTGCCCTCTATGCCAAGGAATCACCTGAATATGATCACTTTACGTCACATGAGGATGCAGGCGTAAAGCTGCTGAATGCGATGCGCAGCAAACGCAGCTGAGAAGGGAGGAAGAAGTTTGTACAAGTCAATAGAAGAGATTACGCTGAATACCTGGCCTGCGGAGCAGAGCGTAATGCTGGAGGGCTGGGTGCTGCGTTCGGCAGCGGGCTATACGAAACGGGCGAATTCGGTTAACCCGCTCTACGGCCCGGAGGAAGAGGATGCCGGACTTGGAATGTTGCGGAAGATCCGGCTTGCAGAACAATATTATGAGGACGCCGGACTGAATCCCGTATTCAAAATCACTCCGTATGCCCGGCCTGTTGGTCTGGATAAGGAACTGGAGTCGCAGGGATATGGCCTCGTCGAGCCGTCATCCGTCCGTGTTCTTGACCTGCAGGACCTGCCTGAATTACGCAATGTCTATACGCTGCAGATCCGCGGCGAGCTGACAGAGGAGTGGCTGGAGGTCTTCGCTGATTTAACCGGATTGTCCTCCGGGAACCGGGAGACGCTGCGCCGAATGCTGACCGCTTCCTGTTTGAAGCAAGGTTACGCTCTCTTGCTCAAGGATGGTCTTCCGGCTGCCTGCGGGCTTGGGGTAATCCAGCATGGGTACATAGGGCTGTATGATATCGTCACAGCTCCGGCTCACCGCAGACAAGGGATGGCGGAGCAATTGATTCTTGGACTGCTCCACTGGGCCAAGGCCCAGGGTGCCGCAGCCTCCTTTTTGCAGGTGGTACAGGCGAATAAGGGCGCTTCGGCCCTATATGACAAGCTGGGCTACAAGGAGATTTATCAATATTGGTACAGGGTCAAAATCCGGGAATAGAGGAGGCGAAGCATGTGTCACAATACTGGAGCGACAGATTTGCCCGAGAAGGTATGATTTGGGGAGAACAGCCCAGCGGATCGGCGCTGCGGGCTAAAGCGTGGTTCCTTGAGCAGGGGATCAAGTCCGTCTTGGTTCCGGGTGCGGGCTATGGCCGCAATACGAAGGTGTTCTCGTCTCAGTTTGACACTTACGGCATAGAGCTGAGCAGTGCTGCGCTGAAGCTTGCTGTGGAATGGGACAGCAGCACACGGTTTATCGAAGGATCGGCACTGGAGCCTCAGCTGGAGCACCAGGTGGACGCTGTCTACTGTTACGATGTGCTTCACTTGTTTCTTGCCGGTGATCGGTGCCGCCTGATTGATGCGGCTCTTGCGCAGCTGCAGCCCGGTGGCCTGCTCTACTTCACCAGCTTCTCTGATGAAGATCCGAACTATGGCTGCGGGAGAAGGCTGGAGCCGGGGACCTACGAGTATAAGGAAGGGAAATATGCCCACTTTTTTAGTGATGCCGATTTGCGGGAGCATTTTGCCGGAACGGAGATTGTAGAGACCGGCACATTTACGGATTCGCTGCACAGTCCGCAGGGCGGAAGCCATGAATACATACTTAGAACTATTCTCGCATGCAAAAGAGGATAGAATCCTAGCAGTAAGACGCTTTTTTTGTAGTCCGCGCAACCGGATTTCAGCTTGCCGGCCACGCGGTTCAGACCTAAACGAATTTCCCTTGAGTCGGGACAGACAGCTCCTTGAATGTCTTGCATAAATGAGCCAATGCAGGCGACAGCTCTGGAACAGCCATGGGCAGGCCATGCCCGGCAAGCAAGATTTGCGGATCAAGAAGTGCGAGCTTGCGCACAGACTTCTCCGCCTCCACCCAGTCTAACGTGAAATAAGCCGGAGGACCGTGCAGTTCCTTGTGCTGTGTAATTACCGCAAATGCTGATTCCTGCTTCACTGTAATTAAAGCGTCTCCTGCTATAAGCACCCTGTCTTCGGGACGGAAAAGAGAGATATGCCCCGGGCTGTGCCCCGGCGTATGCACCCATGTCCATCCTTTGGCCCCGGGAACACTTCCGTCTTCCGGCAGCGGATGTACAGCTGCGCCGAGATCAATCCCACGGTGCGGATAAAGCGGGGCTGCTACGGCCATCAGGCCGCCGCCAACGGATGGATCAGCCGGAGGATAATCCTCTTTTCCGGTGAGATAAGGCAGCTCCTGGGGGTGGGCATACACCGGAGTTCCTTTCCATTCTTCCAGCAGCTCCTTCAGGTTGCCGACATGATCAAAATGCCCGTGCGTCAGCACAATCGCCTGCGGCGGTTTGCCAAACTGCTCCCAGGCCGTGTGCATAATGCTCCCTGCGAAGTTTCCAAGTCCTGTGTCGACCAGAATCCAATCCGATCCAGACCGGCCAATAAAAGCTGTGTTCGAAAATAAGGTCCGAATACCCAACACTCCGGCTGCCACTTCCCATGTTTCGGTAAAACCGGCAGTCAGTATACCGTTCCATTCCATCCGCGTTCCTCCTGTTTGTTACTAGCTCAAGGTGAGTTCACCTTGTAGTATGGCCTTTTTCACAAAATAAAAAGCATAGCTGCTCAAAGCAGTCCCGAGCCGGTGGAAACGTCAAATGGCCCTTCTCGCAATGAAGAAGGACCTTGTGTGTTTGTGTGTTGAGAAGATGTACTTAGGACAAGCAGCTACAGGTATTTGCTGGATGAACCTGCGGTTTAATGTGGTTAATGCAGCTCGCAATCGGCGAACAGGATATGCCGCGGGATACGGAAGAAATTCTCTGCTTTCTCCTGCAGTGCGAGGGTTGGGAGATGGCTCTGATGCAGCCATTTGCGGAAGGTTCCGGGATGGACACCGATCCAGATGCTGACATCGGTGACGGAGAAATCGTAAACCATGCACAGACCCGTAAGAATGACATTGCTGCGGGGTGAGCCCGCAAGTGTTCTTTTCATAAACCGTGAAGGTGTCGGCTGGCAGACTATCGGACTTTGCCGTACAAGTGCCTCGTTGAACAGGATGTGGGACGGATAGCCAAGCAGGCGGCAGACCTTGTCCAGATTGGTTCTGGAGGGGATGCGGCCCTCGTACACCCAGGCGCTTACACTGCGCGAGGAGACGGAAAGCTCTTCCGCAAGCCGGGATAGCTTAATGTCCTTGGCCATCAGGATGGCAAGCAGCACACGGTTGCGGATTTGGCTGCGTTTAGGCCGGCGAAATCTTTTGACCCGTACACCTTGTCCAAGATATTTACGGTTGATCAGAGACCAGGCCTGGATTTTGTGAGATTCTGGTTGATTCTTAGGCATACTTCCTCCGAATTTTTAAGGTTATACTACAATACTTTCTGAAGTGCTGCAATGGTTAATGCTGTAATTGCTTACATACATGCTTAAGTTTCTTTCAGAAGTGATGGTGTTATGATATATTTTTAATAATCATTTTACAAATTTAATTGTTGGGAGCGAAATAGATGATTAAGCATATTGTGTTTTTTAAATTGAAAGACCGGTCCCCGGAGAAAGTCGAAGCCACAGTTCAGGTCCTACGGAACATGGAAGGCAAAATTCCGCAGCTGCTCTCCATCGAGGTTGGTGCCGATCTGATTCATTCCGAGCGTTCCTTTGATATTGCACTTGTAACGGTGGTAGCATCCATGGAAGATTTGCAGGCTTACCAGGTTCACCCGGCCCATAAGGAAGTTATTGCCCATATCAATGAGGTCAAGGAGCTTTCGATTGCAGTAGATTACGAAATCTAAAGCAGGATGACTGTGGCAGGAAAACCCATTAAATACCGAAAGCGGTGACGTAAATGCGTGAGCTTGAGTATCCGATGGAAGCCTTAACGTATCTGATCGTATTTTTGGCAGCCTGCTTTATTATGCTGTTCTGGCTGAAGCGCCGCGGCAAACGCGGAAAGTAGCAGCCATTACTTTCGTTCTACTTAAACCACCAGAGTTGGAGGGTCAGCTGTGTATTATGTCAACCGAAAGCAAATCGAAATGATACTTGGCCAAATCCCCGATATCAGAGCCGGTCTTCAACATGCGGCTTCTGCATGGGATGGCAGCATCATCACAGGACTCGTGCAGGAACGATGCCTGCATTTGGCGATAGAGGTTGTGACTGATGTCGGCAGCTACCTGATCGACGGGTTCATCATGCGTGATGCCGGCAGCTATGAAGATATTATCTCTATTATCCATGAAGAAAAAGTCCTCGGTGACAGCGGAATCTACGAGGTGCTTATCCAGCTCGTATCACTGCGCAAACCGCTGGTGCAGGATTATTATACCTGGGAGCGCAGCGCGCTGCATCCGTTAACCCATGTGCTTCCGCAGGTGCTGGAGCAGTTCGCGGAGGAAGTGCGCAGGTATCTGGACCAGGAACTGGGTACCGGACAATAACTGGGAAATTGCCTGAACTAAGCCAGTGCTGCACAACTATTATACACGGCGACAGCCGTGAAAGAGAGGAGGTCCTTGCGGATGAAAAAGGGGCAGGAAAGCGGATCTACACGACGTTTGATTATGACACTCCTGAAGAAGAAAGGCCCGCTGACGATCGGTGCGCTGGCGGAGGAACTGGGAATTACCGAAATGGGCGTACGGCGTCATGTACTGCAGCTGGAGCAGGAATCGCTGGCCAAGACCAAGGTCGTCCGCCAGGCCATGGGCCGTCCTCTGCATGTCTATTCACTGACTGAGCGGGCTGAAGACCATTTTCCCAAAAGCTATCATAACCTGGCGCTTGAATTGCTGCGGGAGCTGGATCACGGAAGCGGCCTGGAGGCCGTCAATGTGCTGTTCGAAGGCCGGCGGCGGCGGATGCTGGCCCAGTACGCTCCGATGATGGAGAACTGCAATCTGGAGGAGCGGGTTGCAGAGCTGTCTTCCATCCAGAATGCCGGAGGTTATATGGCTGAATGGAATAAGGAAGAGGACGGCTCCTATATTATGCGCGAATATAATTGTCCGATCCGCCAGGTAGCGACCCAATACCGGAAGGCTTGCCAATGTGAGCATCAGTTGTTCGAGGAACTCCTTGGCGCCAAAGTTACGCGCAGTGAATGTATGGCGGAGGGCGGCCAGTGCTGCCGGTACGATATTACGCCGAGAGAAAAAGACAAAACTTCTGAAATGACCTCCTAATCAGTCACAGGACAAAACATCCATGCTTATGATATACCAGAACTAGGCGATTGCCCGGGTGGCCGGGCAGAGGCACTTGAATCCAAGGAGAGATTGAGGATGAAAAAGGAATCCAAAAGTTTGCTGTGGGGTATTTTGGCCGGTAGTGTGGTAGGTTCAGTGACAGCGCTGCTGTTCGCTCCTAAACCAGGCAAAGAGCTGCGTAAAGATATTGCGGAAGGTACCACCGGAGCCATTGATAAAGTGCAGGATGTCGCCGGGCAGGCCGGAGACAAAGGCGCGGAGCTGTACGGCAAAGCCAAAGAGGCGGTAGAAACTGTTGTAACCGAAGTCAAGGAATGGAGCAAGCAGTACATCCATACCGATGAGGAAGAAAAGTTTATCACTCTTAGCGGAAAAGCAGTTGAAGAAGCAGAAGCCGTATCGGACGCTGCGGAAGCCGCCCTTGAAGAGGCTGCTGCTGGCAGCGATGAATCCGCTTCGGAGATTGAAGACGTTCTGGAGGATGAAGTAAAGGATGACAAAGGCAACGGTGAGATCGCCTGACTTCACGGGATAGGCCATCCTCAGGGAATCCTAATGATATACGCGCTTCCGGCCAAGAGCCGCTTTTCGCAACGTGGCGGAAGGTGGCTCTTGGCGGCTGGAACAACAGTGGAATATTGGGCTGGACACCGGAGATGATCAATGCTTCTCTTGAACTGTAACGGCAAAAGGAGTATTATCTGCAATTGGGGCTGAAGGCCAGGTACACTTTGTTTAAGCCTTACATAAGCTACACAAAACAAGTAAAAGGAAGCGGTGTGTTCGTGCAGCAAGCTATAGCAATATTGGACTCGGGTGTGGGGGGACTTACGGTTGTCAAAGAAGTAATGAGACAGCTCCCGCGGGAGAAAATCATCTATTTTGGAGATACTGCCCGCGCCCCTTACGGACCCCGTTCAACCGAGGAAGTGAAACTGTTCACCGAGCAAATCGTGGACTATCTAATTCAATTTAATCCTAAAATGATCGTTATTGCCTGCAATACTGCAACTGCGGCAGCTCTTGACTATATCTCTGCCAAGGTGTCCATTCCTGTCATCGGAGTCATCCATCCCGGTGCCCGTGCGGCGATCAGCGCAACCAAAATAGGCCAGGTCGGCGTAATTGGCACCATCGGCACCATTAAGAGCGGAGCCTATACCGCAGCGCTTCAGGAGTTGTCTCCGTTTGTCAAGGTAGTCAGTCAGGCCTGCCCGGCGCTTGTCCCTTATGTCGAGCAGGGGTTGTTCCGCACGGCGGAGAGCGAAGCGGCGGTGGCGGATTCGCTCAACGGGATCAAGTATGAACCCATTGATACACTGATTCTGGGCTGTACCCACTATCCGTTCCTGGTAGATCCGATTGGCAAGGTCATGGGACCCGGTGTTAAGCTGATCAGCTCCGCGGATGAAACTGCGCGGGAGATCAGCACGATCCTATATGACAAAGGTAAGCTTGCCCGCGGGGATGAAAGTCCGATTCATCAATTTTTCTGCAGCGGAGATGCCGAGATGTTCCAGCGGATCGCCCGCGACTGGCTTGGAGAACAGATCAAGCGCACTCCCGTTGTGTGGCAGGTATCTTCGTTATAGGCTTTGCTGTGAGGAAACAATAGGGACAATCCCTCGGATTCGGAAATTTCAGCATCGAAGGCGTTCATGATAGACCGGGAGGTATCACTCCGGGTCTTTTTTTTAAATGTAAGAATTTATAGGCTTCACGCTATAAATTATCCTTCTATTTCTCGCTGAAACGGATACCGTCCTTTTGAGGACGGCGAAGCCGTTTCCACTTGCTGTATAGGAAATTATACAATACAAAAAAATGCGGACTTCGTAACCTCCAAGACCTTATTCACCTGCCAGGGTGATTTTGTCCTGCACAGTGAATATTTGCGATACTTCAGGATTCAGTGTATGCGTTTACATTTATTTTTGCGGAAGGGGTGAACTGTGCTCATTTCTTTCATGCAGGGCAGTAGGGGCTGCATACAATAGGGTTGAGGGCTGTGTCCCGTTGTCTCCGCGGGTATTGTCCGCCCGGGCGGCAGGGGATGACGGCAACTAGAGGGCCGAGAGGATGAGACATATGCAGCAATATATTGCCCGCAGGGGAGATACCGTTAGCCGAATTGCCGCCAGGCATGGACTTACACCGGAGCATGTAATTCAAGGAAACCCATGGGCCGGCAGGCAGCCTTATTTATATCCGGGCCAAATCCTGTTTCTGCCTTCCGCTCCGCGCAGACGTTATTCTGTACAGGAGGGGGATGACGCCGGGTTGATCGCCGCCTTATTTGATGTGAGCATAGATGAGCTTGAAATGCTGAATCCCGGAGTGACCTCAGGCCGCTGCTGCATACCGGGCAAAGTGCTGGTTATTCCTCCGGCGGCTTCGCGGTCAGTAGTGTCTGTACGCAGCGAATATGGTCCGGATGATGTCGAGCAGGATATCGGCAAGCTGGTGGCAAAGTACCCGTTTGTTACAAGGGGCAGCATCGGCGCAAGTGTGCTCGGCAAGCCGCTCCACCTGCTGCGGATAGGCAGTGGGCCCCGTCACCTCCACGTAAACGCTGCACTGCATGCCAACGAGTGGCTGACCTCGCCGTGCCTGATGTCGTTCATCGAACAATATGCCGCTGCGTATGATGCAGGCAGGGATTGGCACGGCCACCGTCCCGAAGAGTGGCATAAGCATTGGACCTTGTGGGCAGTACCTATGGCTAATCCGGATGGGGTGGAGCTGGTGCAGGAGGGGGTACTGCCCGGCCAGCCCCACTATGAGGAGCTGCTGCAATGGAATTGCGGGCGGCGGAGCTTCCGGCATTGGAAGGCTAACATCCGCGGGGTAGACCTGGGCGATCAGTTTCCGGCCCACTGGGAAGAGGAACAGGCGCGCCGGGGAGTGCCGGGTCCTGCCCCGCGGGACTACAGCGGACCGGCGCCGCTCAGTGAGCCGGAAGCCGCCGCGCTGGCGGCGCTGGCGGAGCAGTATCCCGGTAATGCAGCCGTATCCCTGCACAGCCAGGGCGGAGAGATCTACTGGAACTACCGGGGATATGAGCCGCCGGAGAGCAAAGGCTGGGCGGCAAGCCTGGCAGCGGCGAGCGGCTACCGGGCCGTTGAGCTGAGCGGCAGCGATGCCGGTTATAAGGACTGGTTCATTCAGCGCTTCCGGAAGCCGGGCTTCACGGTGGAGCTGGGCAGCGGCAAAAATCCGCTGCCGCTGGCTGATTTTGAAGACATGGCGCTGGAAACCGGGCTTATTTTGGGTGCTATACTCTCAAATTTGAAATAAAAATGAAACAAACTCTGTAAATTTGCGTAATATAACAGCAAAGGGTACGGCCGCAGTCATTCCTATACGTGCTTTGCGGCTGAATCCTTTTTTGTGGAGATAACTGATTAAGCCCTGTCCAACATTATCCCAGTGTCTGGATTCAATATATTACCTACATCATTATTAGGAGGACCGTCATGAAATTCAGAAAACTGCTTTCGCTTAAACAATGGTCCCATATCTTCCGTAATTCCTGGCAGTATGTCATTTCTCCCAATGTAACGATAGGGGACAAGCTGCTGTTCACCATACCGGTGCTGCTCTACTGGGTGCTTCCTGATTTTATGCCGTTTCTGCCGATTGACGACATTGGTGTGACGATGCTGCTGATGGGCTGGTTTGTATCGCGGATGGACCGCAAATATCCTGCTCTGAAGAGCGGAAGATGAATTTTTAGAGAATCTTTATACGCCGCATTCTGATCTATTTCGCCGATATGGTTGCTTTTACAGGTTACTTTCCTTAAAATAAATTATTGAGTATTTAAATTTAAGATGCCTGGGAGATGGATGAGGATGAACGTCAAAATTACCCGCAATGCGGCTAAAGTGATAAAGAAAACAATGGAGCTTGAAGGCAACAGCGAGCTCAAGCTGCGCGTAGCCATTACCCATGCTCACGGTGACCATGCCCACTACGGTCTGGATTTGGACACGCCTAAAGAGAATGATGTGGTAGTATCCACGGACAAGGAGATCGATGTTATTCTCGATCCGAACCAGCCGCTGCTGGATGGCGTGAAGATTGATTACCTGTATTTCCCTGAAGAAGGTTTTGTCATCACTAATCCGTCTAAAGGAAATCATGGCGATCACTAAACGTTCGCCCGTACCTTACGGACATAAAGAAGGGTTGCTTTATGGCTAACGAAATACAAATTTGCGATCAATGCAATTACACGAGAATGAAAAGCATTCTTCCCAAGCTGCGCAAGATGGCTCCCGATGCGGAGATCAAGATTGGCTGCAAGTCCTACTGCGGACCTTGCGGCAAGCGGGCCTTTATCTATATCAATGGCCGTTACATCAGTGCTCCGACTGAAGATGAGGTGCTGGCGAAAGCTGCAGCCTTTGTTAAACAGCCGGCAGTTAAGGAATAACTCCGTCATATATCACGAGGGGTGGCAATCGAACGGTTGTTTAGCCGACCCATTGCCACCCACAACAAGATTCGCCTCCGCTGACAAGCGGGGGCTTTTTACTTTCGCAAATTTGCAGAGGTGTCCTCTTCGGTTATTGCGGGACCTTTCCGGTTCTGCCGATCCGCTCAGGTTCTGCCTGGTTTGGGTACCGGGGAGGCACATGGTATAATGAACCTGTTGTCTAAACTGATCTATACATAGGAGGGAATGATACTGTATGAAGCATCTTACCGACGGAACGATTCTGAATAATGGGGTTGTCATGCCCTGGTTTGGTCTCGGCACTTACAAAGCAGAGGGCGAGGAGGTCGCTAAGGCCGTCACGACCGCTCTTGAGCTGGGTTACCGGAGCATAGACACCGCAGCGGTATACGGCAATGAAGAGGAAGTGGGCCGGTCGATAGCCGCCAGCGGCGTAGACCGGGACAGCCTGTTCGTGACCACAAAGGTATGGAACAGTGATCAGGGCTATGATACGACCCTGCGGGCTTTTGAGACCAGCAGCAAGAAGCTGGGACTGGATGTGATCGACCTTTATTTGATCCATTGGCCGGGCAAGGATAAATATAAAGAGACTTGGCGTGCACTGGAGCGCCTTAATCAGGAAGGCCGCGTCCGGGCGATCGGAGTCAGCAATTTCCAGATCCATCATCTGCAGGAATTGCTGAAGGACAGTGACACAGTGCCTGTTATCAATCAGGTGGAGCTGCATCCGCGGTTTATCCAGAAGGAGCTGCATGATTTCTGCGCGCAGCATCACATTCAGATCGAAGCGTGGGCCCCGCTGATGAAAGGCAGACTGCAGGAGAACGAGCTGCTGAAGAACATCGCGGACAAGCATGGCAAGACCGTATCACAGGTTATTCTGCGCTGGGGACTTCAGAGCCGTATCGTGATTATTCCGAAGTCGGTCACTCCGTCCAGAATTAAGGAGAACAGCGAAATCTTTGATTTCGAGCTGTCGCAGGAGGAATTGGCTGCAATCAGCGGATTGGACGCCGGGGAGCGGATCGGCACCGATCCGGATAAACTGTTGTTCTAGGGAGTCCAGCATCTTTAACACAAAAAACGAGGCTGTTCCAAAAGCCATGAACTGGCTTATAGGAATAGCCTTGTTAGAAATATCTAAAAAAACCGGGCAGCAATCCATCCGTTACTGGAGGAGCGCTGCCCGGTTTTCTTGTACAGTCTGTGAGACTGCACCGTATCGTAATCAGCTTTGAGGGTTGCGCGGTGGGAGCGGCCCAAGGTATTGATAATACTGGCATTCGATCCGCCCGTTATACAGCTTGCGGCGCTTGTCCGCCTTGCGGCCGTACAATTGCTCGAATTCTTTCGACGGGCTGATGGCGAAGAAGGACCATGTCGGGAGGTACAGCATCATTTCGCCGAACTGGCGGGTCAGGCGTTCGACTTCCTTGTCGTTGCTGAGCCGTTCGCCGTAAGGCGGATTGGTAATGATGCAGCCGTATTCGCCTTCCGGCCGTGCCTTCGCGGCAGCGATGTTCTTGAAGGTGATTTCACCGGCGAGACCGGCGCTTTTGGCGGCGGCTTCAGCAATTTCAATCGCCGCAGGATCAATGTCGCTGCCGGTCAATTGCAGCGGATAATCATCGCGAACGGCGTCGAAGGCTTCCTCGCGGGCTTCCTCCCACAGACGTTTCGGGATTTCCGGCCAATGCTCGGAAGGGAACGAACGCCGCAGTCCCGGCGCGATGTTCCAGGCGATCATCGCCGCTTCAATCAGCAGCGTGCCTGAGCCGCAGCAAGGATCGTACAGCGGACGGTGGCCGTTCCAGCGGCTGAGCTGGATCAGGGCGGCTGCCATTGTTTCCTTCAGCGGCGCTTCTGTAGCCTGACGGCGGTAGCCGCGTTTGTGCAGCGCCGGGCCGGTCGTGTCCAGCGTGATCAGGGCGATATCATTCAGCAGAATCATCTCAACCACATAACGCGGTCCATTTTCCGGGAACCATTCCGTACGGTACGAAAGCTTCAGCTTCTCGACGATGGCTTTCTTGACAATCCCCTGGCAGGCGGGTACGCTGGTAAGCTGGGATTTATGCGAGCGGCCTTCCACAGGGAATTCCCCATTCTCAGGAATCCAGTCCTCCCAGTCGATCGCTTTGACGCCTTCGAACAGGTCATCGAAGGTTTTGGCCGGAAACTGGCCCATTTTAACGAGTACACGGTCTGAGGTGCGCAGCCATAAATTGCAGCGGCAGATGTCGATGTAATCTCCGCTGAACAATACCCGTCCGTTCTCGACGGTGGTCTCATAACCCAGTTCGTTTAATTCGCGTGCTACTACAGCCTCAAGCCCCATGGGGGCGGTGGCGATCAATTGTAATTTGCCCAAATGCTCTCAACTCCGTTTAACTTGTAGATGGTAACGCAATGCCAGTACAATAAGGTAAGTTACCGGAAGGCGATACAGCGTATTGCCGGCATCCTAAATATGCGCCTCGTCAAGGACGGCGCAGCTGATCCTTCTAAGTATAGGGGAATGCGCGGGACTTCACAACATGAACTAAAGGAGAATACATATGCCTAACCAAGAAGAATACAGCGAACAGCTTTATACAGAGGATGAGCTGCTGCTTGAAGTGAAGAAAGCAATCGCCGGGAACCACATGCCTGAGGTATCCATCGCTCCGGGTTATGGACGGCTGCTCACCATGCTGGTGGGCCTGTCCCGTTCAAGGAACATTCTGGAGATCGGCGCGCTTGGCGGGTACAGCGGCATCTGCCTGTGCCGCGGACTAGCGGACGGCGGAAGCCTGACTTCGCTTGAGCTGAAGGCCGAATATGCCGGACTGGCCGAGCGCCACCTGCAGCAGGCCGGATTCGGCGATACGGTGGAATATAAAATCGGCCCTGCGCTGGACAGCCTGAAGCTGCTCGAAGCGGAGGGGCGGACTTTTGATTTCTTTTTCATTGATGCGGACAAGGAGAATTACCCGAATTATCTCGAATATGCGATCAGGCTGGCCTCGCCGGGTGCAGTCATCGCCGGGGATAATATCTTCCTGCGCGGCCGCACCTTGAACACGGACAAGAACGGACCCGCCGTGCAGGCGATGCGCCGTTTCAACGAAATGATAGCATCTGATCCACGCCTGAATAGTACACTGCTCCCCGCCTATGACGGACTGGCTTTGGCGGTAGTAAAGTAAACACCGGATTTGCGCTTAGGGTACCTGACGGGATTGTTTCCTGCGCTAGCGGAATAGCCGCGGCTCCGTATTCTTATACAGCTTGAGCCGTACCCAGACGGTATTGATCAGCAGGAAGCAGCCGGAGATGATGAACAGGCCCTCAATGCCGATATAGCCCGACAGAAATCCGCCGATCACCGCTCCCAGCATATTGCCAAGGGCCAAGGTACTGCTGTTGAAGCCGAAAGCCCGGCTCTCCTTGCCGTCAGGCGTATAGGAACGGATAAGTGCATTGACGCTCGGGAGCAGCCCCCCCATGAAGACGCCCATCAGGAAACGGACAATAATCAGCTGCCAGACGCTGGTTACAAAAGCCTGCGGGATCAGGAACAGCGAAGCTCCGATCAGTGCGAAGGTTAAGATCCGGTGGGCGCCGATTTTGTCGCTCAGCTTGCCCAGTACCGGTGAGGCCAGCATATTAGAGATGCCGGTAACCGCGCTGACCATTCCTGCCCAGAAGGCGATGTTCACAGCGGAGCCGTGCAGCTTCTCCACATACAAGGGCAGCAGCGACATCGGGCTGATCATTGCAAACTGCAGCAGAAAGGTAACGCCGAACAAGGCCGGAAGCTGCGGAACCTTGGCCAGCTCCTTGAAGCCTTCCATTACGGAAACCTGCGGAACCTGCGCAGCCTCGACCCGGTCAAATTTCTCTTTGACCAGGAACAAGGCCAGCAGCGAGGCGACGAACAGCAGCGCCCCGACGACATAGAAGATCGGGCGGAACCCGATCCAGTCAGCCAGCGCCCCGCCGATCAGCGGTCCCAGAATAGTACCGGCAACCGACCCGGACTGCATCAGCCCCATGGCGAAGCCCATCCGGGGTTTAGGTGTCGTTCCCGAGACGAGCGCGATGGAGGCCGGGTTGAAGCCGGAGATGGTTCCGTTCAGCAAACGGAGCAGCAGCAGCTGCATTGGAGACTGCGCAAATCCCATCAGTACAATGACGATAGCCATGCCGAAGCTGGAGCGCAGCAGCATAATTTTGCGGCCGTATTTGTCGGCCAGCTTGCCCCACAACGGCTGGAACAGAAATGAGGTCAGAAAGTTTGCGGCAAAAATAAGCCCGGCCCACATTCCGATTGCATGATCACCCTGCACTCCCAGATCTTTGGCAAGATAAAGGGACAGGAACGGGGTAATCATGGTCATCCCGGCATTTACCAGGAATTGGCCAAACCAAAGCACCATGAGGTTGACTTTCCATGTCTCCCAATTCTTCAAAGTGCTTTCACTTCCTTTCAGAGGATTCAAAGAGAAAATATTCACGAAAAATTGACATTCTATCAGTATATCATAGTTTTTTGGCTGGACGGTGCAACACTTGTCATAGTAATGTCATGGGATTGTCATTCCATGAAGGGTGGAATGGTTGTTACCTACTTTTAAAAAGGGCATAATAAGTTATATGTGTTTACAAATAACCTATCAAATCTAATGGAGATCTTATCATGACCTACAACGACACTTTTATCCGTGCCTGTAAGAAGCAAGAGACGGACCATGTTCCCGTATGGTACATGCGCCAGGCCGGACGTTATGATCCAGAGTACCGTAAAATCAAGGAGAAATACTCGCTGCTGGAAATCTGCAGCCAGCCTGAGCTTGCAGCGGAAGTAACTCTGATGCCTGTACGCAAGCTGGGCGTGGATGCGGCGATCCTCTATTCCGACATTATGAATCCGGTGGCATCGCTTGGCGTGAAATTCGACATCGTCAAGAATATCGGACCGGTAATCGAGAATCCGATTGCCTCCGCAGCCGATGTGGACAGACTGAAGCCGATTGATGTAGAAGGGGATCTCAGCCACATTCTCAAGACCATTGCCATATTGGACAAGGAGCTGGAGGTGCCGCTGATTACCTTTGCAGGCGCGCCGTTTACCATTGCCAGCTATCTGATCGAAGGCAAGCCTTCCAAGAGCTATCACCGCACGAAAGAGATGATGTTCAGCCAGCCCCGGGTCTGGGAGAAGCTGATGGAGAAGCTGGGAGATATGGTGATCGCCTATCTGCGTGCCCATGTCCGCAGCGGCGGCAAAGCGTTCCAGCTGTTCGACAGCTGGGTAGGGGCTCTAGCTCCCCGTGATTTTGAACAATATGTCCTGCCAACCATTACGCGTATTTTTGCCGAACTTTCGGATCTCGATGTACCTAAGATCTATTTTCCCGGCGTAAGCTCCGGCGAACTGCTGCCAACCCTAACGAATCTTAAGGCCGATGTCATCGGAGTCGACTGGCGTGTGAGCCTGAGTGAAGGCAGACGAAGAACAGGCGGAAGATTTGCCATTCAGGGTAATCTGGACCCTTATCTGCTTACAGCACCGATGGAGGTACTGAAGGAGCGGGCCAAGGAACTGGTTGATGAAGGCATCCGGGAGCCGGGGTATATTTTCAACCTGGGTCACGGCTTATTTCCCGAGGCTTCTCTGGACACGCTAAGGGAGTTGACTGAGTATGTGCACGAGTACTCGGAGCAGGCGCTGAAGGAAGCTGCACAGCCAAGAGCTTAGGATGAACAGCAGATTGCAGAGTATGGACATTATTCGTAAAAGGGGATGGAATCTGTGACAGCAAAAATCGGAGTTCTCGTGATGTCATACGGCACGCCTGAAAGTTTGGAGGGCGTAGAGGCTTATTACACCCACATCCGGCGCGGCAATGCACCTTCAGCCGAGCAGCTGAAAGAACTGAAGGACCGCTATGAAGCCATTGTCGGCGGGGTCTTCCCGCTTAGAGAGAACACGGACCGGCAGGTGGAGGCTTTGCAGGAGGCGCTCAACAGCGGCCACGGCGGTGAGGATGTTCAATATATGTGTTATCAGGGGCTTAAGCATGCGCATCCGTTTATCGAAGACGGTGTTGAAGCTATGGCGCGGGATGGCATCACCCAGGCGGTCGGGATTGTACTTGCCCCCCATTATTCGGTAATGAGTGTAGGAACCTACATTAAACGTGCCAAGGAAAAAGCTGAAGCCAGCGGAGTCAACATGGAATTTGTGGAGAGCTATCATCTGCATCCCGAGCTGATTGATGTGCTCAGCCGCAGAGTGTCAGCCAAGCTTGACCTCTTTGAAGAGACCGGCGCCGCCCGGGATGAAGTTCGTGTATTGTTCAGCGCCCATAGCTTGCCTGAACGGATTCTGGCCATGGGCGACCCGTACCGGGATCAGCTGCTGGAAACGTCAAAAGCCATCGCTGAGCAGGCCGGTGTAACCTCCTGGCAGTTTACCTGGCAAAGCGCGGGCAGAACGTCTGAGCCTTGGCTGGGCCCGGACATTCTGGATACGCTGCGTGAGCTTGGCGAAGCTCAGGTGAAATACGTGCTGTCGGCCCCGATCGGTTTTGTTTCCGACCATTTGGAAGTGCTGTATGACCTCGACATTGAGGCGCAGGCACTGGCTTCGGAACTGGATCTGCGGCTGATGCGCACCGATTCGCTGAACAGTGACCCGGCCTATATGTCGGTCCTAAGCGATGTGGTGCGCACAAAAGCCAGTCAACTGAAGGTGAACCAGTCATGACGGGTTCACCCCGTAAGGTAGTCATCATCGGCGGAGGCCTCAGCGGCCTCAGCGCCGCTTTTTACGTTCGCAAACACTACCGGGAAGCCGGCGTACAGCCGGATATTGTGCTGATCGAGAAGGATAAGGTGCTGGGAGGCAAGATCGAAACATTGCAACGTGACGGCTTCGTCGTTGAGAAAGGGCCGGATTCTTTTCTGGCCCGCAAAACGGCCATGAGCGATCTGGCCAAGGAACTGAAGCTTGATCATGAGCTGGTCACCACCAATCCGAATGCCAAAAAGACGTACATACTGCAGCGCGGCAAACTCCACCCGATGCCGGCGGGGCTCGTTCTAGGCATTCCTACAGAGCTGAAGCCGTTCCTGAAGAGCGGGCTTGTGTCGTTCAGCGGCAAAATGCGGGCGATGCTGGACTTCGTTCTTCCGCCGCGCCGGAGCAGCGAAGATGAATCGCTCGGCCAGCTGATTGAGCGCCGTCTTGGCACTGAGGTGCTGGAGAATATGACCGAACCTCTGCTTGCCGGTATATATGCCGGAGATATGCGCAAGATCAGCCTACAGGCAACCTTCCCCCAGTTTGGTGAGGTGGAACGCCAATACGGCAGTCTTATCCGCGGGATGACTACGGGCCGCAAGCCTGTCGAGACGCATACCGGCACCAAAAAAAGCGCCTTCCTGACCTTTCGCAAAGGACTGCAAAGTATGGTTCATGCCCTGATTCATGAACTGCATGATGTGGAGCAGCGTACCGGAACAGGCGCCGCCCGTATTACCGTCTGCTCTTCTGCAGCTGAATCCGGTCCGCGCTACGCGGTAGAGTTGGATAACGGCGAAACGCTGCTGGCTGACGATATATACGTCACCGTGCAGAATTTTGCTGCCGCTGAGCTGCTCCGCCCCCATGTGGATGTGTCCGCACTGGATAACGTCAACTATGTATCGGTAGCCAATGTGGTAATGGCCTTTGCCAAGAAGGATATCGTTACGGAATATGACGGCTCGGGGTTCCTTGTTCCCCGTAAGGAAGGGCGCAATATTACTGCCTGCACCTGGACTTCTACCAAATGGCTGCATACAAGCCCTGAGGACAAGGTGCTGCTGCGCTGTTATGTCGGCCGTTCAGGCGATGAACAGAATGTTGAGCTGCCGGATGAGGCGCTTGCTGAGCTGGTGCGCAAGGATCTGCGGGAAATTATGGGAGTGGGCGCACAGCCGCTCTTCACGGAGATTACCCGGCTGAAGCATTCCATGCCGCAGTATCCGGTCGGCCATCCCGGCCGTATCGCAGGGCTGCGCAGTGAGCTATCGCAGAAGCTCCCGGGCGTCTACGCTTTTGGCGCCGGCTATGATGGCATCGGGATGCCTGATTGCATCAAACAGGCCAAGGAGACGGCTGAAGCCGCAGCCGGAAGCTTGAACAAGCAGCCCACACCTGTGGGCGCATCCATAGGTTAGAACCAAACGGTGAAGCGGAGGTGGTGGCGCTTCACCGTTTTTTTTTATGGAATTCCCGCCCGGCTATTTTGGAGGGAGCAGCATGAGTTATGTTATAATAGAACCAATTTAAAGGCAAAGGGGATTGTTTGTACCCATGTATCCGCCGAGATCACGCACACGACAGAACAATAAGCGCAGCCCTAAACGCCGGCGCAGAAGGGTTTGGGCGTGGACCAACGTAAGTTTGCTTTTGTTGATGACCGCTATGCTAACCTATTATTTTATTGGAGATCACGACAAAGAGAATGCTGCCCCGCCACCGCCGTCAGAGGCGGTAGTTTCGCCCTCACCGGACGCAGTGACACCTGAGCCTGAAGCTACGGCGACCGTAACTCCTGAGGTCACAGCTAGTGCTGAACCTACTCCAGAACCCTCTCCAGAGGCTTCACCGACACAGGAGAATATAGCAGAGGCAACGCCGTCCCCCGAGGCTAGCAGAGCTCCAGAGACTGCAATAGGTTCCGGAGACGATGGAGATGGCGGAGATGGCGGCAAGAATACCGGCGATGCGGTTTCCGGGTTGCCGGAGAATGCCGGGGACACAGTTACGCTGAATTTTGCCGGGGACGTCATTTTTGCCGGCAAGGTCGGGGAACTGCTCCAGAAGAAAGGGTATGATTATTCCTATTCTGCCCTGAATGGAATGTTTAAGAAGGATGATCTCACCGTAGTGAATCTGGAAACACCGATTACTACGGGTGGTGTGAGCGCCGAGAACAAGCAGTTTGTGTTCAAGGGAGCGCCAGAGGCCTTGGATGCGCTGAAGTCAGCCGGTGTGGATGCGGTAAATCTTGCCAATAACCATACGCTGGATCAAGGGGAGCAAGGTCTGCTGGATACTCTGAGCAACCTCAGCAAGCGGGGGATTCCTTATGTAGGAGCAGGCGCTGACAGCAAGGAAGCTTATACGACCCAATATTTTGAGCGCCAGGGAATCCGGGTAGCCTTGCTTGGCTTCACGCGTGTTATTCCTCATACGGACTGGATCGCCGGAGCGAAGAAGCCCGGTGTTGCTTCTGTCTATGACAGCAGAGAAGGGCTGAAGGCCATCGCCGCAGCGAAGAAGAAGGCTGACTTGGTAGTTGTAGTTGTCCACTGGGGGAAGGAACGGGTTGAACAATATGATGCTACCCAGCAGGAGCTGGGACGCAGCTTTATTGATGCCGGAGCGGACCTGGTGATGGGTGGCCACCCGCATGTGCTGCAGGGGATAGAGCCGTACAAGGGCAAATGGATCGCTTACAGCACAGGCAATTTTATTTTCACACGGTCCAAGGTTCCCGCTACCTGGGAGACCGCTGTTTTTCAGGCACAATGCACTGTCAAAGGCGAGTGTTCGCTGAAACTGAGCCCGATGGACGCCGAATTAGGCCAGCCGGTGCCTATGAATGATGTGAATGGACAACTTTTGCTGAATAAAGTTCAATCCTTATCTTCAGGACTCGTAACAATCAGAAACGACGGAACCGTCGTACAAGCCGGCAAATAGGGCTAAACCAACAAGATAGTCGTAAGCAGCTCGCACCGGTACCCTGCAGAATTCAACGGGGGAATCCGGAGACAGACCATACTTCTGCTGGAGGTACTTATGATGAAAAACATGTGTGTAGCCCACCGTGGATTCTCCGGAAAAGCACCGGAGAATACGCTCGCAGCCGTTCGCATGGCGCTTGCTCTGCCTTATGTACGCTGGATGGAAATTGATGTTCAGCTCACCAGGGACGGGGTGCCAGTTGTCATCCATGATTTTACGCTGGACCGGACGACGAACGGACACGGCAAGATTAAGAACATGGATTATGAGCATCTCCGGCGCTTGGATGCGGGAAGCTGGAAAGGGCGTGCCTTCCGGGGAGAACGGGTCCCTTCGCTGGAAGAGGTGCTTGAGCTTGCTTCCGGACGGCTGCGCCTGAATATTGAACTGAAGACCAGCGGTGATATGTATCCGGGTCTGGAAAAGGCAGTCATTGACCTTGTCTCTTCCAAAGGGATGCGGGATGATGTTGTGCTGACCTCATTTGATGCCGGGGCATTGCAGCGGATCAAGGAGCTGGATCCGCGGTTTCGCACCGGTCTGATTTATGATTCCAGAACCGGTGATCCGGCCCGTAAGCTGAAGGAGCTGGACTGCTCCTTTCTGTCCATCAGCTTTGCAAGGCTGAATCCGGGGCTGGCGAAGCTGCTTGCCGAACGCGGCGTCAAAACGATGGCCTGGACGGTGAACAAGGCGAAGGAGATGCGCCGCCTGGCTGAAATGCATTCCGATATTATGATCTGTACGAACCGTCCGGATATCTGGGGCGAAACTTTTCTGAAAGCTTAAAGACATTACCAATTGACGGGAAAAGGAGCTGATTATAATGTGTGCAGATATTAATAACATATACTGCGTTGGACGCAATTATAAATTACATGCCGAGGAGCTGGGAAACCAGGTTCCGGTGGAGCCGCTGATCTTCCTGAAGCCCTCCCATGCAGCGGTATCTCTCGATAAGGCCATTATTCATCTCCCGCAGGATGCCGGACTTATTCACTATGAAGGTGAACTGGTACTGCGCATCGCGCGTGATTATGTACCGGGCATGAGCGTGGAGGAACTGGTGGATGTCATGGCGCTCGGCCTGGATTTCACCCTGCGTGACGTGCATAATGATCTGCAGAAGAAAGGTTTGCCATGGACGGCTGCCAAAGGCTTCAAGAACGCTGCTCCCCTCACCCCTTATATTGCTTTTCCCGAGCAGGAGGAGCTGGAAGCAACAGATTTCATCGTGCTGAAGAATGGCGTGGAAGTGCAGCGCGGGAATGTGAAGAACATGATTTTCTCGCTGCAAAAGATTGTTGAATTTATTGCCGCCCGCTACGGGCTTGGCAAAGATGATGTGATATTCACGGGTACCCCTGCCGGTGTAGGTCCGGTTGTTTCAGGCGATTCCTTTGAGCTGTACTGGGGCGAGAAGCTAATGGGCACCTGCCTGATCGGTTAACCTTAATCAGTCTTCGTCTTCCGGAGATTCGTCTCCGGAAGATGCTTATTCTTGCAGAAGCGGAGTTGAATCTATGTTATGGGTGATCGGTGCCTGCGGCGCTTTGCTGGTCGCCGGAGCGGCTTATGCCAAACAGTCGCTGAGCTTGTCCGGCATGCTGGCGGCGGTTGTTATGGGGACCATTTATTTTGGTGCCGGAAATGCCTTCTGGTTCGGCATCCTGCTGCTGTTCTTCATCTCTTCCAGTATGTTATCCAAACTTCACCATGAGAATAAGGCCGAACTGGAGCTGACGTATGACAAGACAGGTCGCCGGGATGCCGGGCAAGTGTTTGCCAACGGCGGAATGGGCATGCTGCTCGTCTTGCTGAATGCCATTTATCCCCTGGAGATTTGGGGATTTCTCTTTATCGGCGTAATGGCAACCGTGACCTCGGATACATGGGCCACGGAAATTGGCACGCTGTCCAAGAAACCTCCGCGGTCGGTGCTCACGGGCAAAATCCTCCAGGCGGGAACCTCCGGCGGCGTATCGCTGCCGGGCACTCTGGCCGCCGCCGCAGGCGGAGCCTTCATTGGAGTTGCCTCCTGGGCGCTCCGGGCGGCCTCCGGCATGCCGGACCATTCCTTCCTGCGGCTTGCGCTCGCCGGACTTGTGGGCGGTCTCGCCGGCGCTTTCGCCGACTCGATCCTGGGCGCTACGGTGCAGCGGATGAACCGCTGCACCAAATGCGGCCGCGAGGTGGAAGCCTCGCAGCATTGTGGTCAGCCCACGGTGTATGCCCGGGGCTGGCGCTGGATGGACAACGACGCGGTTAATGCGCTCAGTTCGGTCATCGGCGGCGCTGCCGCGCTGCTGATCGGTTTTACAGCCAGTTAGAAAGTCAATAATACAGCAATGCGCCATATAGTCAGGAGGTGAACCGGATGAGCAGTGCAGCAAATCACAAGCATACTGCCATTCTGGATGCCGCTTATGAGCTTTTCGGTTCAGGAGGTTTCTACGAGACGAAAATGTCCGAAGTAGCGGAACATGCGGGAATCGCTAAGGGTACAGTCTATTTATATTTTAAAAGCAAGGAAGAGCTGTTTATGGCTGTCACCCGCCGCGACTGCGAGGGCTTCATGCAGCAGCTTGAGCACAAGCTGGAGGACTGTACAGCTCCGACAGAGAAACTGGCGGTGATCGCAGAACATCATCTGATGTATTATTACGAGCGCAAGCAGCACACTAAGCTGTTCTTCCGGGCTCCCAACAACAACCCGGAGCTGGTGGCCTATATGGCGCTTTTTATGGAGGAATATATGCAGGCCGTGGTGAAGGTGCTCCTGGAAGGCGAGGCCTCCGAACCGGAGCTGATGGCTCAATCCTATATCGGGATGCTGGACCGGCTGAAGATGGATATTCTGTTTCAACCCTCCTTTACGGAAGAGGACGCGTATAAGCGGGCAAAATTTGCTGCGGCGCTGTTTATTCACGGGGCAATCGGCAGTCTGAATGCGGAGAATGCCTATTAAACGGCCAATAGGGTCAACTAAGGCAGCATAAATCCGGTAATGAAAATATAAGGCAAGCGAGGACAGCGTATGAATATTATGACCGTGGAACATCTTTCCAAAAGTTATGGAGAGAAAATTTTGTTCCGTGATGCATCGTTTGGTATGGATGACCGGGACAAGATTGGTGTCATCGGTGTGAATGGAACAGGCAAATCGACCTTTTTAAAAATCATCGCCGGGCTGGATACCGCCGACGAAGGACAAATCGCAATCGGCAACGGTGTGCGGGTGCAGTATTTGGCGCAGAATCCGCCCTATGAACCAGGTAATACCGTGCTGCAGCAGGTATTTGCAGGAGATGATCCTGAGCTTGCTACCATGCGTGAATATATGGAGATTATGGCCCTGCTGGAGAAGAACCCCGGCGACGCCGGACTGGAGGGCAGACTGGTGCGGATCGGGCAATCTATCGATGCCGCCGGAACCTGGCATCTGGAGAGTGAAGCCAAAACCGTGCTGACGAAGCTCGGCATCACCCGTTTTGAGGCCTTGATGGAGACGCTCTCGGGGGGGCAACGCAAGCGTGTAGCGCTCGCGGCCGCCCTGATTACACCTTCCGAGCTGCTGATTCTGGATGAGCCGACCAACCATATTGATACTGACTCTGTGGCTTGGCTGGAGCAGTATCTGCAGAAGCGGCGCGGAGCGCTGCTGATGGTTACACATGACCGTTATTTCCTGGAACGGGTAGCCAGTGTCATGCTGGAGCTGGACGGAGGGCGTCTGTACCGCTATGAAGCGAACTACTCGCGGTTCCTGGAGCTGAAAGCGGACCGTGAGGAGCGGGAAGCGTCGGCCGAGCAGAAGCGCAAGAATCTGCTGCGCACAGAGCTGGCCTGGATTCGCCGCGGAGCCAAAGCACGGTCCACGAAGCAGAAAGCACGAATCGACCGCTTTGAGAAGTTGAAGGAAAGCCAGGGCGGCGCTTCGGCTGGAGCAATGGATATTTCCGTGGCTTCGACCAGGCTGGGCCGCAAAATCATTGAAATGAAGGATCTTACCAAAGCGCTGGACGGCCGGACACTGATTAAAGATCTGACTTATATCGCCGTACCGCAGGACCGTGTAGGGATTGTCGGTCCGAACGGCAGTGGTAAGTCGACACTGCTTAACCTGATTGCCGGCAAACTTCAGCCGGACAGCGGCGAGGTTCAGCTGGGTGCGACGGTCAAACTGGGTTACTTTACACAAGAGCATCAAGATATGGACGACACCATGCGGGCGATCGAATATGTAAAGGAAGAGGCGGAGATCATCCGCACCGCTGACGGCAGCGTCATAACGGCCGGACAGATGCTGGAGCGTTTCCTGTTCCCTCCGGCAATGCAGTGGACGCCCATCTCCAAGCTGTCCGGCGGCGAGAAAAGACGCCTCTACCTGCTTCGTGTACTAATGGGGGCGCCCAACGTGCTGCTGCTGGACGAGCCGACCAATGACCTGGATATCGGGACGCTCGCCGTTCTGGAGGATTATCTGGACGAATTTCCCGGCGTAGTGTTCACTGTATCACATGACCGTTATTTTCTGGACCGTACGGTGGATAAGCTGATCGCCTTTGAAAACGGGCAGATCCGGCTGCATGTCGGTGACTACAGTGAATATGAGGAGTGGCTGGCGAAGAACGTTACTGTCCGCAGTGATAATGGCAAAGACGAAGCAGCAGGTGCGGGCAAACGCAGTTCTGCCCCGGAGCAGAGCCAGAATGCACAGACCTCCCCTCCAGCCCGGGAGAAGCTGAAGTTTACCTTCAAGGAACAGCGGGAATATGAGGGGATCGACGAGCAAATCGAGCTGGCGGAGCAGCATCTGGTAGATATAACCGCGCAGATGGAAGCCGCTTTTGCCGACTCTGGTCGGCTGCAGGAGCTTGTAAACCAGCAGCGGCAAGGCGAAGCAGAGCTGGAACGCCTGATGGAGCGCTGGACGTATCTGAACGAGCTGGCAGAGCGAATCGCCGGCAAAGCTTAAGATCCGGGATCAGGTAAGAGAATAAGATGAACATACAAAGCAAGCCGACTTCCGTTGCTAACGGAGGTCGGCTTGCTTTTTGATATGCGGCTATGAAAGTTTATCGTTTCATTTTACAGAGGATAAATTCTCTTAACCTATGTAGTCTATCACCCGCTCCAATTGCGCTGGCCGTAATACAGTAATAAGGAGGAGGAGATGTGATGCTGAGAATATCCCAGACTTCCAGTGAGCTGAAGGCTTTTATTGCTGCTGCCGAAATGGCTTGGTTTAATGTGTATGATTCTGCCAATGACAACAGAGTGATTATCGTAGACGGAACAGAGTATAAGCAATTGCCGCTGAGATTCAGCACAAGGGCTAAGGTGATAGCTTATTTCCGGCGCTACTGGGGAATTGCGATGAGCAACAGGATGTTCTGCAATTTGTTTACGGTAACAAGAAACAACAGGCTTTACGTGATCGTGGGCGATACTGGGGTGATTCCATCCATTCCCAGGAGAATTCGAGTAACAAGCCGGACTGCAACGAGAATCAGAGTTACAGCTATTTTGTCCATCGACGAAACAACGGATGAAGAGATCGAAAGGGTTCGTTACCTGATTGCCAAATCGGGGGAAAGGCTTTCGATTCTGAACCGGGATAAAAAGAATACGGATCCGCGTTATCTACCATGTCGGTAAGGGAGTTGATGTTATGCCAAGAATAACTCAGTCTGTCAGAGAATTGAAAAGGTTTATAGAAAATGCGGAGTCGGTTTGGGTTGAAGTGTTTTACTCGGCTGATACTAACAGAGTAATCATTGTGGACGGAAGGGAATATTTACGGCTGCCGCTGAGATTCAGTACAAGAGCCAAGGTGCTAGCTTATTTCAGAAGATATTGGGGTATTGCTTTGAGTAATAGAATGTTCTGTAATCTGCTCACTGTGACAAGAAATGGAAGATTGTACGTGATTGCAGGAGATACAGGCCCCCTGCCGTACTATCCCCGGAGACTTCGGGTTACGAGTCGTACATCAACTAGACTTAGGGTTACAGCCAACCTGTCCTTTGACGTAGATACAGATGAAGGAACTGAAATCATCCGTTACCTGATCGCCAGGTCCGGGGAGCGGCTCACGATTCTGGACCGGAGTAATAAATTCGGCGATCCAAGGTATCAACCCTGCCGGTAAAATGGATTAAAATTGATTTGCACAATAAAAAAACAGGCTCAGTCCGATTCCGCTGACGGAGCCTGCCTTCATGTTTTAAATTGCTAATCGGTCTATTAGCCCCCGGCCACGGCAATCATCTGCACCACCGGACGCGAATCGCCGGTCAATACAGCCTCGTCGGCGTTCATCTGCGAGGAGCCGTCACCGTCAAGGAAGATGCCTTCCCTGCCTTCTCCGGGAACATGTTGCAGTACGGCTGTGCGGAACTCTTCCGCCGTACTGAGCGTTGGAGTGACGATCAGCCACAGCTTGCCTGCACTATCGTAGACCAGGCCGGAGCGCATCCGCTGCTCATCGGCATTAGGAAGATGTTCTGCGGCAGCAGACAACGTCCACAGCTCTTCATGCTGCAAATTCATGCTGATCCCGCCCTGTGCCCAATAGTTGGAGCGGTCACTGACCTCCAGTTCATCGCCGGAAGAAACAACCTGCACCGACAGCTTGCCGCTTGCGCCATCCCAAACCATCGTTCCACGTGCGTATTTGGCATTGAACCAGCCGGAGCCGTAGGCTCCCCGGGCTCCGCTTGACGGATTATCATTCATTATCGCTATCGACAGGAGATCGGTCCCATAGAAGAAGCCGCCGTTAATGCCATATGCGGCGATTTGCCGCAAGGGGGCACCGGCGGGGCGCAGGACAATATCTTCCGGTGCCAGCGACATCATGTGCAGCTGAACCTTGCCCGAAGTTTCCGCCTCCAGATAGGAGTAGGCATGAGGGAGGCCGTCAAAGACCTCCGCAGGCTGTATATCCGGTTTAGCCATTATAATGGCTATCACCGTAATCAAGATAAGCATGAGCAGCACCGCAACGGCAATCAGCCAGTGTTTGAGCCGTAAAATCCGCTGCAGCTTGCTGCCGGTTTCAGTTTGTACCGACATAAGCGGCGAGCAGCTTGGCCGTATTGAGCACAGCCTGCTTGTGCGTACGCTCCATGGAGTGTGATGCATGCACGCCCGGGCCGATCAGCGCAGCGCGGATGTTGTTGCCGCCCCTTAACGCAGCGGAGGCATCGGAACCATACTGCGGATAGATATCTACCGCGAACGGAATGGCCAGACTGTTCGCCAGATCGATCAGGCGGCCGGTCATGGCATAGTCGTAAGGGCCGGAGGAGTCCTTTGCACAGATGGACACATCGGTCTCCTTGCAGCTCAGGTCATCACCCATGGCGCCCATATCGACGGCGATGAACTCGCTGATCTCTCCGGGGATCCAGGCGGTTCCGTGTCCGACCTCTTCATAATTGGAGATCAGCAGGGAGAGATTGTGCAGCGGCTTCCAGCCTTCGCGTTTCATGCTTTCCAGCAGGCCGAGCAGAGCGGCCACACTGGATTTGTCATCCAGATGACGGGATTTGATATAACCGCTCGGTGTAATTACTGCGCGGGCATCAAAGGAGATGAAGTCCCCGACGGCAATGCCAAGCTTCAGTACTTCATCCTTGGTAGAGACGAGTTCGTCGATGCGAATCTCCATATTCTCCTCTACGCGTTTGAAATCGCGCGCATCCGGATAGACATGGACCGAAGGATGGCTGGTCAGAATGGTGCCGGTGTAGGTCAACCCGGTACGGGTATGTATGACGCAGTATTCATTCTCAATGCTGCTCATGGTAAATCCGCCGACAGAAGTGAGGCGAAGCGTGCCATTCGGTTTAATGGAGCGTACCATAGCGCCTAAGGTGTCCACATGGGCGCTGATACCGATGGTGCGCGAAGGATCAAGGCCGGGGACGGTCAGAATAACGCCACCCTTTTCGTTCCAGCTTAGAGGCACGTTCAAGGCTGCTGCTTCTTCGGCCACAAGATTCATGACCTGGGCCGTGAATCCGCTGGGGCTTGGAGTATCCAGCAGTTTTTTGAGAATAGAGAGAATATAGTCTTCATTAGGCTGAATGGTAAGCAAGGTTAAGCCCTCCTGTTCATGATTAAGGAATAGAGACCTAGTGTTGAGTAGTGTGTTCTGCGGAAAGGGTGTCATGCTGTGTACCCAGAGAGTCCAGCGGGCTGCCTGCGTCACGCAGCTTGTTTAGCTCTGCTGTCAGTCCTTTAATCTGCTTCTGCAGCTTATACTGGCGGAAAATGCCGTAAGAACCGACGACGACTCCACCGATCAGCGCACAGCCCAGAATGACGAGAATGAGCGGGATGCTGACAACATCAAAACCGAAATTAACCGGTACCGTATCGACGTTCATGACTGCGAACACAGCAGTAAGCAGAGCGAAGAAAAGACCGAGAATAAGCGACCATTGCAATTTCATATGATTTCCTCCTAGACGGTATGACAATATAAATCCCTCGCCCGCAAAGGGCAAGGGATTAATGTAATACTAAGCTTTCTGCCTTATTTGGTCAACTGTTCCATTTGCTCAATCACGCTTTCGAACACGCTCATAGCTTCGCGGATCGGTTCAGGAGAAGACATGTCTACTCCGGCTTTGGACAGAATGTTGATCGAATAGTCACTGCCGCCGCTCTTTAGGAAGCCAAGGTAGCGGTCCACCGCCGGTTTGCCTTCTTCAAGAATCTGCTTCGCAAAGCTGGTTGCAGCCGAGAAGCCGGTAGCATATTTGTAGACGTAGAAGCTGTTGTAGAAATGCGGAATCCGTGCCCATTCCATTTCGATATCTTTGTCCACAACCATGTCTTTGCCATAGTATTTGACGTTAAGGTCATAGTACACAGCCGAAAGATCCTGCGGAGTAAGCGATTCGCCGTCTTCCGCGCGCTGGTGAATGATTTTCTCGAACTCGGCGAACATCGTTTGCCGGAATACTGTAGTCCGGAACTGGTCGGCGTAATAGGTAAGCAGGTACATTTTTTCTTTCGGATCGGTCGACTTGTTCAGCAGATAATCCATCAGCAGCGCTTCGTTGGTTGTGGAAGCCACTTCCGCAAGGAAAATGGTGTACTGTGCATCCCGGTATTTCAGCGTATTGTCCGAATAGTAGGAGTGAAGGGCGTGGCCCATTTCATGCGCTAGCGTGAACATGCTGTTCAGGTTGTCGTTATGGTTCAGCAGCACATAAGGATGGGTGCCGTAGGAACCCCAGCTGTAGGCGCCGGTGCGTTTGTTCTCATTCTCGTAAACATCGATCCAGCCATTGTCATAGCCTTCCTGCAGCACACTCAGGTAATCTTCGCCGAGAGGCTTCAGGCCTTCTTTGGTGATTTTCTTGGCTTCTTCAAAGGTAATGTCCAGCTTATATTCGTCCACAAGCGGAGCGAACAGGTCATACATATGTAACTCGTCAACCCCGAGCAGCTTTTGGCGCAGCTTCATGTAACGGTGCATCAGCGGCAGGCTTTCGTGAATGGTGTCGATCAGGTTGGTATATACCTCTTTTGGAATGTTGTCACCGTACAGCGACATTTCCAGAACGGACGGATACTTGCGCACACGTGAGTAGAATACGTTCTTATTCACATTTGCGCTAAGGGTGGAGGCAATGGTGTTTTTTTGCTTGCCGTAAGTTTCATAGACTGCCTTAAAAGCATTCCGCCGCACTTCGCGGTCAGGGCTCTCCAGGAACTGGATATAGCTGCCGTGTGTCAGCTCTACTTCCTTGCCTTCTTCATTCTTGACCTTGGGGAACTTCAGATCTGCATTGTTCAGCATGCTGAAGATCGTCTGCGGTGCCTGGGAGATATTGCCGACCTGGGCGAGCAGGGCTTCTTCCGCTTTGGACAGGACATGCGCCTTTTCGCGCTTCATTTCCGTCAAAGTGAACGTGTAAGCCGACAAGGATGGATCAGCAATGAACCGGTCCAAAGTCTCATCCGGCAGGGACAGAATCTCAGGTGTTACAAAAGAGAGAGCTTCTCCGGCTTCGACACTAAGCTTTTTCGCTTTTTGGGTAAGTGCCTGATAGGTTGGGGCAGCCGTATCTTCATCCTGACGCATATGCGCATATACATAGAGGCGTTCAGTCAGCAGCGACAGCTGGTCATCGAGCTCGAAGCAGGCTTTAAGCTTGTCGGAAGAATCAAGCTTTCCCTGAAAATCAGCGGTTTTCTTAATCAGCTCTTTAACTTCAGCGTATTCTGCATCCCATTCCTCCTGTGAAGCAAACATATCTTCAAGCTTCCAGCGGTTCTCGGCGGGCACTTCACTTCTCTTCAATAATTGTTCCATAGAAATCCTCCTTGAATGATGGGATGTAGTAGGCATAATCTTCTGCGGCGCAGCTGAAGCGGAATAGTTGCCCGGCAGCAGGCTGAACGCAAGCAGAAGCGGCAGGGATTTGGCGCGAAAGGACATACTGCAGCCTCCTAGATCTTAAAGTCGGCTTAGTATGCCCTGCCAAATTCTGATTATTAACGCTTAAGCACAATTTACAGAAGTTATGCCAACAAGCTATAAATAATGAAGACAAAAGCCATGGCAATCAGGATTACGGCAGTCAGGGCCATGCCGCGCTTCATGCGCGGCGGCATCTTGTCCCTGCCCATAATCAGCACAGCTCCAAGGCATAGAACAACGACTACATATATTACAAGATTCTCGTTATCCATGTCCGGTTATACCTGCTTGAAGGCAGCGATGATATTCTTGTATTCTTCTTCATTATCTTTATAGGATTCTTTGTTGAACCGGTTGTTGACCCATTGCATCATGGCCGGACGGCTCATAAAGGTATGCGTTTCTTCTCCCCATTGATCAGAAATTTCACGGAGAATAATATAGCGTCCCTGAACCTCGACAGTCATCATGTTCCACTTGTCTGTTTTGTATATTTCATGTTTTTTGATCATTATCATTACCACCCTGGCGATTTTTGGCTTTTGGCTCAATGATAACGCACCGGGGAAGGGAAAAGCAAATGAAATCACTAATATAGGAAATTCATGGATTGCTTTGCAGGAATAGTTGGGTTATAATGTAAGCATACGCCATATATGGCGCTATTTTTAGGAGGTTGTTCATTTGAAAGGTACAGTAAAATGGTTTAACGCAGAAAAAGGTTATGGTTTCCTTCAAGTAGAAGGCGGCGAAGATGTATTCGTTCACTTCTCAGCAATTCAAGGCGACGGTTTCAAGACTTTGGACGAAGGTCAAGCAGTTGAATTCGATATCACTGACGGTAACCGTGGTCCTCAAGCAGCTAACGTAGTTAAATTATAAGAAACGGCCGGACAGTTCAGCTGTCAGCCACAATATATATTTGATTTATGGCAAAGCACTTGCAAGAGTGGTAACCATCAACTTACAAGACACACAGTTCTTTCGGGAACTGTG
>NZ_JBOFBG010000042.1:0-64446 GCF_051594305.1 Paenibacillus sp. IHBB 3054
CAGGCGCCAGCGGCGCCTGTCATCCTTCGAGAGTTTCAGCCTCAGGAATTACAATCCGTAATAACGGGACTTGTCCGGTCCGTTACTGGTGTATTCCGTCTTCAACTCATTGCGGTAAGATCTTTCAATCTTGCGCACGTAGGAAAGTCTGCGGACATTCTTCATAACTTCCTCGGCGCGTTCCGCATTCACATACATCACCGCATAATGCATCTTCCGCGATACATAATGCAGTGTTCCATATTTCTCCAGATTACGCGCCGCCTTAACGTCGCTAACCCATACGATATATCCTGTCCGTTCCGCAAACATTAGCTCATCCGCCTTTCTTTCTCTCCCTCTCAGAGGCGCTTATCCGCAGGAGCATTTGCCTCCGCTGCCGCATCCGCCGCCCTTAGGATTCGGGTCATTGCTTGGAACCTTGATGCTCTCCGATACAGAGAACGCAATCGCTTCCGACATGGAATGAAGAATATCATCCAGCGTCTTCTCGGCCAGCTTGAAGCGGGCAACTTCCTCGAACTGTTCAAGTTCCTGCTCCACCCGCGATACCTCATCCTTGGCCGAATGATAGTTCGGGTGGAAATGTCCGAACCGCTGTGTCTCTTCGAACAGCTCCTTCTTGTTCTGCAGCTGTTTGACCATGGCCTGGATTTCCGGGTTGCAATCTACCCGGCCTTTCCAGTATAAGTAATCCGACACTTCGGCCGATTGGTTAATCATGTCGCCTAATTCATAGGCGTATGTCAGCACTTCGGCCATATCGACCGTATTCAACTCCGCTACGCTCATGAACTTCAACTCTTTTCTACGTTAATGTTCTACCGTAAACAGTAGACTACCTTATCATAACATAACCACTTGCTCCAGCAGAAGAAGAATTTCTCAGCTCCGCAGGAATCAGCAGCTTCATTTCATCCCAATCTCCCGGGTCCAGTTCCATTTCCGCATCACGGATCTGTGAATCGGAATCCAGCAGGCATCCGGAGACTCTCCATGGATGTCCGCTGATCCGCCCGGGAATAAAGTCGCAAACTTCATCTCTTATGGAAAGCCGGACTTTAATCCCCCACTTCAGCGCCTGCTCCATCACCTTTTGGGCCGTGGAACCGTGATACTTCCGCCATTCCTTGATCCACATTTGCGGAACGTTTTCTTCACCGGTCCAAATACTCTCTTCCACTTCAGCTGAGGACAGCGGTAAAGGCTGATAAACAGCTTCCCCGCCAAGGATTCCCCGCTTGGGGTCCGGAGCCGGGAGAACGAAGTCAGCCAATGGCAGGCAGGGATCGCCTAGATCAAATAGTTTTTGCTTCGCGCTGCCTTCCCTGCCGCCGATGATTCGCGGCGGGGCCATTCCGGCTGCTGCAAGCTCCTTGCGCACCTGCTCCACCTGATCTCTCTGCACGATAAAATGAAGCGGGCCTACACGGGTGAGGCTGCCGCCAAGCCGGGGATGGGCGGCAATATCTGCTCCATCCGCCTCACTGTTGCAGGACAGCAGAATCACCTCGGAGAATGCCGTCCGGCCAATCCCCTTTGCCCACTGTCTTAAAGATAGGGCCACCTGTTCCGGCAATCCCCCTTGTGCATGGGCAGCCAGCCAGGAAATCGCCGTCTCTGGCAACAGCCCCTGTTCAGCGGCATGCTCCAGCCTTTCCCGGGTCAGCCTGAAGCTCCATAGATCATCACTATGCAGCAGCTCCGCGCAACCGCCAAGCGTCCAGCGGATAGTGTATGGTACTTCCGGCGGCACCAGCACCTCGAAATCCGGCTGAACGATAAACGACTGAAGGGTGGAGTCTTGTAATATCCGCTTCTCCACGGGCGCTGGAGCATTCAGGTCTTCCACTGTCCCGCAGCCGGGAGCTGGCCTATCCGCAGTGAACAGGTTCACGCAGCTGTCTCCTGCTCCCCCGCCTGGATCGGGCGAAGGCTTGGAGTCCGTCCAGCGGAAGCACCAGTCCCCGTAATCACTATACCCCAGCTCGCACCAGCCAAACCCGGCCAGACAGCTAAACCATGCCAGACAGGAGGCTTCCACTCCTGTTTCAGGATAATCTGCCGCAAGATTTAACTTATGCATCCTGTCCAGAATATCAGGCAGGGAGAACCATTGACCAGGCGCGAACTCTCCAGCGGAAATACAGTATCGAAAATGCTGCCTGACTGGCTCCTGCAAGCCGTAGCGGTTCAAGATCAGGTTATACAAAATATGGCTCATCTGCGGCTCACTGAGCGCAAACCATTGATCCAGCCTTTCCATCTCCAGCATATAAGCCTCACTCTGCCGGCTGATCAGTCCAAGCATGAGCATAAGATCAACCATAACCATGGCTGTCAGAGGCTGGGGCTCAGCATAAGCATCGCCGGGAATCAAACCCCGTAAATGCTCTTCGCGCAAAGAGAGCAGTGCCGCCAGACGGCTGATATTCTTCTTGTGGATCACACCTTTGGCAGTCAGAGGTAATCCTTCATGCGCTGTGAACAGCAACGCACGAAACAGCTCACCCGGCAATCCGCTGCCTGCGGCAAGCTTAAGCATCACCCTGTCGCCTGCCACTGGCAACGGGCTCATGGAGAAGAAATGCTGGTGGATAGCTGCGAGCTGCAGCACGGGAATTTGATATAGCTTCTCCCCCCATATTTTCTGCCGCAGCTCCAGTATTCCAGCCTGACGAAGCTCCTTCAGTGCAAGCTGCTGCTCGGCGCGGCACAGGGTGGGAGGACGCAAGCTGTCTGCCTTCTCCACCGCAAAGGGCTGGGCCGCATAGACCGCGCAGATCATTTTCAGCACTTCCTGCGCTTCGGGCGATAACCCGTTCATAAAACCGCCTCCTCTTGCGTGTCCACGCCTCTGACGGCGTAATCGTAGCCTTGCTCGGTCAGAAACAGCCGCCGCCGCAGAGCAAAATCCTGTTCTCTGCTGTCCTCCGAGACAAGTGTATAGAAATACGCTTTATTCTCACCCGGCTTCGGGCGCAGAATCCGGCCCAACCGCTGGGCTTCCTCCTGCCGTGAACCAAAGGCTCCCGAAACCTCGATCGCCACCGAGGCATCCGGAAGATTCACGGCAAAATTGGCCACCTTGGAGACCACCAGCACCCGCAGCTGCCCTTCATTGAAGGCAGCATACAATTGGCTTCTTTCCCGCTGTGGCGTTTTCCCCGTGATCAAGGGCGCCTGCAGGCTTTCGGCCAGCTGCTCCAGCTGATCCAGGTATTGGCCGATGACCAGTACAGCAGCACCGGTATGGGACTTAATGATCTTAGCGGCAGCCGCTGCCTTGGCCGGATTCCCGGCAGCAAGCCGAAACTGCTCTTTTCCGCCAGCATAGATATACTTGCTCCTTAAGCCGGAGTTCATGGGTATCAACATCTCTATGCAATCCACAGCGGCGATCCAGCCCTCTTTCTCCAGCGACTTCCAGGGCAGATCATAACATTTCGGACCGATGAGGGAGAATACATCCCCTTCCCGTCCGTCTTCTCTGACAAGCGTGGCGGTAAGCCCCAGACGGCGGGTCGCCTGTATATCCGCCGTAGCCCGGAATACAGGAGCTGGAAGCAAATGGACCTCGTCATAAATGATCAGCCCCCAGTTCCGTTCATTAAACAGATTCATATGCAGAAACGGTCCGTCTTTGGCCCGGCGAAACGTCAGAATTTGATAAGTGGCCACGGTGATTGGCCGTACTTCTCTTTTCTCACCGGTATACTCCCCTACGGCATTTGCATCCAGATTCGTCCACCGCAGCAGTTCATCACGCCATTGTCCTACGGAGGTAGAGCTTGAAGTCAGAATCAGCGTCTCGCATTGCAGATCTTCCAACACAGCAAGACCTACAACCGTCTTGCCCGCCCCGCAGGGCAGAACGACAACACCGCTGCCTCCCGTGCCCCCAATCCCCCGAAACATACGGACAGCTTCCTGCTGATAATCCCGAAGTCCGAATGAGGCTCCCGGTTCCGGTTCCAGCTCCAGCCCCTCTGCTCCCCTCCAGGCTAGACTTAAAGTCTGCCCTTCACGATAACCGGCATAATCCAGCACAGGATAGCCCAGCCTGGTCAGCTCTTGCTTCAGTATTCCGCGCTGTTCAGCGGGACAGACGCTTTCCTGGGGGAGGTGCCTCCGCAGACCCAACGCCTGTAAGGATTGGTTCACTTCCAATTCATCCAGCAGTCCGGGTTGATTGGCACGTAAAATAATACATCGGGGATCCCCCGCATGAGCATACAGCTCCAAGCTGCCGTACCGGGACATCAGCTCACCAATCTCCTGCTCCAGTTCGCCAGGAACCCCCCAGCGGGAGAGCTTTTTCAGGCTGGAAATAATATTCTCCGCTGTATGACCGGAAGCGGCGGCATTCCAGAGCGACAATGGTGTAATCCGGTAGGTGTGGTAAGCGGTTGGGCTTTTGACCAGCTCCGCGTAATCCGCCAGTGCAATTCTTGCGGCCTCGAACCCGGGATGAGCGCAATCCAGCAGGATTGTCCGATCTTTCCGGGTGATGCAGGACCCTGTTCCATTCATCGAATTCCCTCCTGTGCTTATGTCATGTTCAACCTGAGTTGGGGTATGTATCCCGTATCCCACCCGCAGGATAGCGGAAAAAGCCCATCTCCGCGCCAGCGGACATGAGCTTCCCTTGTATTCTTATTCAATGCAGCTGCCGCTGCGAGATTTCGCTCAGCGCTTCTCCCGCTTCGTCCGCGAAGATACGCTTCACCGCCAAATCGCCGAGCGATACGATGCCGATCAGCTTCTTCCCCCGAACCACCGGCAGGCGGCGGACTTGTGCTGAAGCCATGAGTTCAGCCGCCTCGTCCACAGATGCAGATTCGGAAACAGTGATGACCTCTTTGCTCATCACCGTTTCCACGGAGGTTGATCCGGAATGCTTGTCCGCATAACCTCTAAGCACGAGATCCCGGTCGGTAATTACGCCAATCAATGTTTCTCCGTCATTAGAATCAACTACGGGAACAAATCCGGTGTCATAGTCTCTCATTTTGACGGCAACTTCATATACATTATCGAGCAGCGTAACTGTCGCAGTGTGCGTGGTCATTACCTCTTTGACTGTCTTCAAGAAGCCTTCCTCCTGTCATGTCGCCATGTTATACGGGAGTAGGGTTTCCTCAATGTCTTCAAATTATACGGTAAAAGATTATTCGTTCAGACAAGAATCAGCCATTGCCACCAGCAGCTTGGCTCCATGCAGCATGGCCTCTTCGTCAAAATCGAATTTGCTGTGGTGATGCGGATAAACCGCCCCTTTATCCGGATTGCCTGCGCCCACAAAGATGAAACAGCCGGGAATCTCTTTGACATAATACGAGAAATCCTCCGCCGGCATAAGCTTCTCCATAAGGATAACATCTGCGGAATCACCTAGTGCCTCAGGAGCCACCCGGAAAAAGCGGTTGAATTCCGCTTCATGATTGACCAGCGGCGGGTAACCCATGAGGTAGTCGATCTTGGATTCCGCACCATATGCTGCGGCTATAGAGGCTGTAAGCTCTTCGATTCTCCGCCGGATTAAGTAACGCGTCTCCTCATCAAACGCGCGTACTGTTCCGGTTATCCGGCAGCGTTCCGCGATGATATTCTGGGCAGAGCCTCCCTGGATCGTTCCTACGCTGACAACAGCGGGACAGAGCGGATCAACGGAACGGCTGACAATGCTTTGCAGTGCAGTGACAAGCGCTGCACCGGCCACAATGCTGTCGATGGTGCGATGGGGCATGCCGCCGTGTCCGCCTTTGCCGGTAATATCTATAAAAAACTCATCCGCAGAAGCCATTAGCGGTCCGGGGGCACTGCCGATGGTGCCCAGTGGAAGCGGAGTCCACAGATGCAGCCCATAGATAGCGTCCGCCCCCTCCAGCACCCCTTCGGCAATCATGCCCTGCGCTCCGCCGGGGCAAATTTCTTCCGCCGGCTGAAACAGAAACCGCAGTTCTCCTGTGATCTCTTCACGGCGGGTGCTGTAATACGAAGCAGCGGCGAGCAGCATGGCTGTATGACCGTCGTGGCCGCAGGCATGCATGACCCCTGTATTCTGTGAGGCATACTCGCTGCTGTTCTCCTCCGTAATATTCAGGGCATCCATATCCGCGCGCAGGACCACTGTTTTGCCTGGCCGCGTTCCCTTAAGGATTCCTGTCAGTCCATAACCGGCTCCGCTTTTTCTGACCTCAATTCCGAATTCGGCCAATCTGGCCGCTACATAAGCTGACGTCTCCTTCTCCTGGTACGACAATTCCGGATGACGGTGCAGATGGCGGCGCCATTTCACCATTTCCGGAAGCAGCTGTTCGATTGCTAACCTGTCCATATTCGCTCCATTCCCTTCTCCCGATAACCCGCTCCGGCCAAGACAGCAAGCGCTCCGCATCTTCATATCCCGGCCGCAAAGAGCTATATTTCTTTTATTGTAGCAGAAACGCAAAAAAGTGGGTATCTCCAGGCCCCGCCTGCCCTTGCGCAACCTTGGGAAACATACTATCATGAGGTAGACGTCTATAATTGCGATCAGAAATAATCATTATACTTCATAAAGGGGATATGTGCGCTATGATATTTGAGAACACGGGCCTCGTAGGATTGAAAAGCGATCTTCTCTATCTGGACGAAAGCGCGGCCAAGGCCGGGTTCATCCGCTGGCAATGGGAATACTATCGCGCCACTTACGACTGTAAGATCGAAGATCAGCAGAACGGCGGAGAATACTTCCTGCGGATCAATACGCGCGCTGTCGAGGGAAAGCTGGAGAAGCCGGATACCATACTTACCATTGAAGCCGTTTACTTGGGCAAAGCAACCTTTCCCCATGGCCTGGAGTATACATCCCCTGTGCCGCAGCCTGTACTGGACACTGCTGCCAAGCGGATACTTGAACTGAAAGAGCTGTTGGAAGCTTGAGTAGCGTAAAGGGAAAGACAACCAAAAAAGTCAGCCTGCCCAAAAGAGGAACACCCGACTTCCAACTGCTTATTCTCACTTTGCTCCTTGTCGGCTTTGGACTGGTTATGGTTTTCAGCGCCAGCTCCAGTCTCACCCTGGCCAGTCAAAAATTCGGCAATGATTCGTTGTATTTTGTAAAAAAACAAGTTGTCTTTGTCATACTGGGAATCATCGTCATGTTTACGGTCATGAATATCCATTACAGCAAATTCAAAAAGTGGTACGTGCCCATTTTCATCCTTACCTTGATTCTGCTGCTTGTAGTGGCTTTTACGGAGCGTATCAACGGTGCAAAAAGCTGGCTGAGCATCGGGAAGCTGGGCATCCAGCCTACCGAGCTGGCCAAACTCTCAATTATCCTTTATTTATCTGCACTCATTTCCAAAAAAGGCGAGCGGCTGAGGGATTTGCGCACCGGTTATATTCCGGTGATGGTCATTGTGGGAATTGTGGCCGGTCTGATTATGATGCAGCCGGATCTGGGCTCCTGTCTTATTCTGGTGGCTACCAGCGGGCTTGTCATTTATGCCGGGGGGGCCAGTATGAAGCATATTCTCGGTTCAATCGCCTTGCTAGTGCTGGGGGTTGGACTTGTCATGGGGGCAAAGACAGCAATTGATTCCTTGTCCCCGCCTACAAGTGAGAACATTGCCGCCAATGATTACAGAAAAGACCGGATTTCAGCCTTCCTGGATCCCGCTCAAGATGCTTCAGACAGCGGGTATAATATCATGCAGTCTTTGATTGCCCTCGGAGAAGGCGGAACTACAGGCTCCGGTTTTGGACAAAGCGTGCAGAAGCTTCATTACCTGCCATATCCGTATACTGACTTTATATTTGCGATAATCGGGGAGGAACTGGGGTTTGTTGGAACCTCGATCTTTCTCCTGCTATATCTGTACTTTATCTGGCGAGGCATTCTGATTGCACTCAGGTGCACCGATCCCTTCGGCACACTCGTCGGCATCGGAGTCATGGGGCTGATTGCTATCCAGGCCTTTGTCAACATCGGCGGGGTCACGAAGACGATTCCATTGACGGGAGTAACCCTGCCTTTCATCAGCTATGGCGGTTCCTCTCTGCTTGTTTCCATGCTGTGCATGGGAATCATGCTCAGCATTTCGAGAGAAACCAACCGTCCCGCCAAGGAGGAGGTCACGAAATCCGTGACCACCGTCAGAGGTGTCCGGGCCCGCTAAGGGTACATAGGAGGAATTCTTGGTTAAATCAAGTGGAAACGGCTTCTCCGTCCTCAAAAGGACGGTATCCGTTTCAGCGAGAAATAGTGGATAATTTATAGCGTGAAGCATATAAATTATTATATTTACAAAAAGGCAGTCCGGAGAGAACCTCCCGGACTGCCTTTTTGTCATGCCCCGCGACTCACTTGGAGAGACGGGAATAACCGCTTACGAAATTTCGTCATTCTTGAAGGCTACGCCTTCCACTTTGACATTAACCTCAACAATATGAAGCCCTGTCATGCTCTCCACTGCTTCGCGCACATTCTGCTGAAGCATCCGGCATACCTCGTGGATCGGAGTTTCATAGAGAACAATAATACGCAAATCAACTGCTGCTTCAAGCTGTCCCACTTCAACGGTAACACCCTTTTGCACGTTTTTACCGCTCAGACGCTTAGCCCAGCCTTCTGACAAGCCGCCTGACATGGCCGCAATTCCCGGAGTCTCCAAGGCAGCCAAGCCGGCAATTTTCGAGACGACATCATTTGATATCCGTATGTTTCCCATTTCCAATTGAAGTTGTTCCGCCATGCCATATCCCCCCTACACTCATTATCAATTATTGTAATTCGAAAACAGGCTAAAAAGCAAATGACTTTCTATCATGCCCGTTTACACACTGGATCAATTTGGTTATATTGAATTATGAATTCAACCTACATATACAAGACTGGAGTGTGCCACACTTGAAAAAATGGATTTCACCTTCGCTAATGGTCATTACTTTCCTACTTAGCGCAATTGGTCACTATGCAGATTGGGACCACACCCTTCAGTTCGTGGTATCTGCCATCGCCGTCATTTTTGTGGCAGGCTTCCTCGGAAGGGCCACAGAAAGCGTAGCCCACTACGCCGGTCAGCGGCTCGGAGGTTTTCTTAACGCAACCTTCGGCAATGCGGCCGAACTGATCATCGCCTTCTTCCTGGTCAAGGAAGGGCTGTATGACATGGTTAAAGCCTCTCTCACCGGTTCGATCATCGGTAATCTGCTGCTCGTTCTCGGGCTCAGCATCTTTGCCGGCGGCATGAAATTCAAGGTTCAGAATTTCAATGTCACGTTGGCCGGACTGAACGGTTCCTTGATGATCGTGGCCGTCATTGCTTTGTTTGTTCCCGCCATGTTCTTCAACACCCACTCCATCACGGAGAAGGACACCGATGTGCTAAGTCTTGTTGTCGCAGGGCTGCTTATCGCTGCGTATATCGCCTGGCTGGTCTTCTCCATGATAACACACAAGAAATACTTGGAGGATGTCACTGTGGACGGCGACGAAGAGCTGCCGAACGAGCACGCGCCCGCCTGGTCGAAGAACAAATCCATTCTCTATCTTGTACTGGCTACAGTGATGGTCGCTTTCGTCAGTGAATGGCTGGTGGGTACGCTAGAGACGTTAACCGAACGTTTCGGGTTCAGTGAGCTGTTCGTCGGTGCATTCCTTGTGGCGATTATCGGTAACGCCGCGGAGCACAGTGCCGCAATCATGCTGGCGATGAAGAACAAGATCGGCGCCGCCGTGGAGATCGCCGTCGGCAGCAGCCTGCAGATTGCCTTGTTCGTAGCCCCCGTTCTGATCTTTGCCAGCTACTTTATGGGCGATACGATGGATATTGTGTTCACCATCATCGAGATCGTCGCCATCGCCGTCTCAGTGTTTATCGCTAAATCGATCATACAGGACGGTGCAACCAACTGGTACGAAGGACTTCTGCTGCTCGTTGTTTATATGATTCTAGGTGTCTCTTTCTACCTGGTATAAGGTTGACGCCCCCGGAAGCTGCTACACTTCATACGAAACAAAAAACGCACATGAGCGGCCCGGCGGTCCTCATGTGCGTTTTTATAAATGGTTAGAGACTTGGCTTACAGCTCGCGCTCTTCCGCCTTCTTATTCAGAGCCTCGTACAGCACTGCCAAATTGCGTTCCAGCTCGCTCAGCACAAGCTTGCCCGTTTGCTCAGGCACCAGTCCCGCTCTGACCGCAAAATCGACCTCTTTGGAGAAGCCGTACATCTGGGTATCCAGCACTTCCTCATAGAGAGGGCAGTAACGAGTCGCCAGATTCTCCATCTGCACTTCGATGAGCTTCTGAATTTTATCGGCATCTTCTTGTAGAAGAGTAATCGCTTTAAGATTAAGCTGTTCCTGCAAATCCGATGAAGTCATGCATTTTCCCCCCCATGTCCAAAAGTTACAGCTGCAAATGCTATTTAATTTAATATTAGTCGAAATCCGAACCCAATACAAGAATTCAGTTTTTAATATATATAAAAACGTCCCACCGCAAGGGCAGGACGTCTTCGGAAATAGTAGATTACTCCGCAACAACTGTAAAATTCAAACCGTGTTTGGCAAAAACTTCACTCATTGCTTTTTTCGCTTCTTCGGCATCTGTGCCATGAACATGAAGCTCGTAGCTTTGGCTGGAGACCAGAGTAGTGAACAACCCAAGAATACTCTTAACATCAATATACTTGTTGTCCGCTTGAAGAACGATAGAAGAGTTGAACTGGCTTGCCGTTTGGGCAATATCCACGATTGCCGCATTGTTACTGGACATAGGAATCCCTCCGCAACTTGATTATGGAACAAAGTCTTTTCTAATCAATTCCATGATACATTGAATCCGCTTACTCGCGCAAGGTGTTTTCTTTTTATTACATCTTATTTCAGGTTTTCCGGGTTCAGACCTTGAAGTTCCGGAATAACGAAGATACCATCCTTGCGGATCAGCACATCATCAAAATAGATTTCTCCGCCGCCGTATTCTGGACGCTGAATCAGCACCAGATCCCAGTGAATGGACGAGCGGTTGCCATTATCAGTCACATCATAAGCCTGGCCCGGGGTGAAATGCAAGCTGCCGGCGATTTTTTCATCGAACAGAATGTCCTTCATCGGATGCAGAATGTAGGGGTTAAAGCCAATGGCAAATTCACCGATATGGCGGGCGCCGTCGTCGGAATCCAGAATTTCGTTCAAGCGAACCGTATCATTGCTGGACGCTTCGACAATTTTTCCGTTCTCGAATTTGAATTTCACATTTTCAAAAGTCACGCCGTTATAAAGTGTCGCAGCGTTGTAGCTGATCGTGCCGTTGACGGAATCACGAACAGGAGCGCTGTAAACCTCGCCGTCGGGAATGTTTTTTTGGCCGGAGCATTTCTCGGCGCCGATGCCCTTAATGGAGAATGTGAGCTCTGTTCCCGGTCCCGCGATACGAACCTTATCAGTTGCACGCATCAGCTCGGCAAGCGCATCCTGTGCTTTGTCCATTTTGGCATAATCCAGGTTACACACCTCGAAGTAGAAGTCTTCGAATGCTTCCGTAGTCGTATTTGCCAGTTGGGCCATGCTCGCATTCGGATAGCGCAGAACCACCCATTTGGTGTGCTTCACGCGTTGTTCACTATGTACCGGGTGGGAATATAGGGAGTTGTACAGCTTCATATTCTCTTCCGGCACATCAGCCAGATCATTGACATTCTCTCCTGCACGGATACCGATATAACAATCCATTTGCTTCATCCGGTTCAGATCAATCTCCGCCCAGGTCTGCAGACTCTCACGGGTAGCATATTGAAGCATGCTGCGCAGAACAGTCCGGTCCGTCAGCTGCACGAATGCGTTACCTCCGGCTTTGCCGACTTCCTCCACAACAGCTTTAATTAGATCTCTTTCGCTGCCGATCATTTCAACGAGCACGTTCTCGCCCGGCTGCACATTTACGGAATACCCTACAAGGTTTGCCGCAAGCTTCTGAATTCTTGGATCCTTCATTCTTCTCTCTTCCTTCCTCATCACTAAAAATAAACATACTATTCTATTGTAGCACGCCCGCTAAAGAGCGCAAGATCTCATGGTCAGTCAGCTCTGCTTCACCGGAACCCATAAAAATCAACTTTGGTGATGTAAGTTTCTTCGGCGTCACTTCCGGCGGCAGATGGATATTTTATCTTCCGGGTCCAGGTCAGCCGCTTGGGCAGATTGCGCTTCACATCCACCTTCAGATAATACACCGATGAAATTTCGGCTTGCTCGAGCCTCTGCCGCAGCTCCTCGTCCTTCTGCTCCCATAATGCCATCATTGCCTCATTGACCTGCTTGGGCTTACCTGCGGCCTCCTGTGGCTTGCTGTCACCGGATGGGCGGATCAGCAGCATCTCTCTCTCCAGCTCGGCAGACAGCTGTTTCCTTGCCTCTCCTGGTGTCAGCTCGATCCGAAGTTCTTTGGTCCCTCTGGCGGCTCCCGCCCGCTTCGTTACCTTTTTCTCATTGCCCTCCAGTTCTTCCAGCTGAAGCAGCGGATTGAGCTCAGGAAGCGGATTACCTGCATTGGCTGCTGGAGCACCGGTCAGCATCGTCCATTCCCCGTCTTTTTTCTCCAATTGCGTGTAGTATGCCTCGGGAGTTTGTCTCTGTTCAAGCTTTTTCAGACCAGCTTTAGCTGCTGCCTTGGTCTTCCCATTCTCATCCGGCAGCAAAGTATACAGACTTACCTTGTTGTGATCTGCAACCTTCCCACCATAATAGAGCGCCGATTCCTCAACCGTCTTCCCTCCCAGCAGTAATGCAGCAGCACCTTCAAAGGATACCCCGTCTGTACCATCCATCCCGGCCAGAACAAGACTCAGTTCCTGGTCAGCCGGCTTATCCGAAATGGCACCACAGCCGCTGCATAGTAGGCAATATAAAGATAGAACTACGGCAAGGATCGCCTCCCGCCGCCATAAAAGTAATTTCATCGTGTTCAAGCCTTTCCCGGTCCAAGTGTAGTTGCTCCTACAAATTCACCCGGAGGCGGAGCCGAGGCCAAGTAGAAATACCCGGGTGAACAATTATTAATAGGTTCCCCCTGCTCCCCGGGCTTATACTTTGATATATATCTCAAAAAAAAGAATCCCCGCCGTCAGGCCAGAGGATTCTTTGCCGTACTATCCACTTTCTTGGTATCGATGACAACCTGATTGCGGCCGTTGTTCTTCGCTTCGTAAAGTGCCATATCGGCCCTGTAGAACAGTGACTCCACACTCACCCGTTCATCTGTCCAGCTCCATTCCGCGATGCCGCAGGATACGGTAACACGAGGTTCGGTCTCACCCATTACCCGCTTGCGGATCCGTTCGGCTACATAAAAAGCCTGCTGCACCCCCAGCTGCGGCAAATAGACGGCCAGCTCCTCCCCGCCCCATCTGGCAGCAATATCGCCTTGGCGGATGGAGGACTTCACAATTTCGCTCACCTGCTTCAGAATTTTATCGCCCTTCTGATGGCCGTAGGTATCGTTGACCGTCTTAAACTGATCAATATCAACGACAATCAAAGAGCCGCAGAAGTCCGACGTCTGCCTCTCCTTGATCTCCTCATCCAGGTAATGACGGGCATAAAGTCCGGTGAGACTGTCACGGTTGGCCAGGAACCGTACCTCAGCATGAAGCCGGGCGTTGCCTACCGCAAGCCCGATGTGACCCGCCATCGCCTGCAGCAGCCTGAAGCTGTCATAAGAGAAGAAGTATGGTTCCCGGTGAGCAAGCATAATAGCACCGCGTACTTCCCCGCCTACATTAAGGGGAGTAGCAATCAGCGACTGCGAGCAAGTTGCGTCCATGAGCTTCGAAGAGGGTCCCGGCGTATTTAAATAATCCGACAAAATGATCGGCTCGCCTGTAGTATAGACATTTCCTCCCAGCCCTTGCCCTACTTCTATAAGTTCATTGCGCAGCGGAAGATGATTGCAGGCAATCGCCTCCAGCCCGCCTTTTTCCTCATTCATATGCAGAATGCAGCAATAATCGGCAGCAAACATCTCCAGCAGTTCTTCAAAGGCATACTGAAAAATATCACCCAACCGCAGGCTTTGGTTCAAACGCTGTGTCATTTCATTGCTCATACGCAATTCACGAATTAGCTGGTTGGAGCGTTCATACAGCTTGGCATTCTCAAACGCTGTCCCGGCCGTATCTGCAACCATCGAGAGGAAACGCAGGTCAACCTCCGAAAAAACGGGCTTATCCATAATCATATGGAAGACACCGTACACGCCTTGCTTCCCTCCGAGCGGGAGGCCAACCTCCACATGCTGACTGTCCTCGCGCCCGGCATGCAGTGCTACCCGGCCATCCTTGAAAGCGCGCGCGCAGACATCATCACTATCCCAAAGCAGCGGAAGCGGCTTTACCTGCGGATGCGTGCTGCGGTGGTCCTGTGACATAAACAGCTCCAGACGGGCACCCGGATACATCGCAGCAATGCTCTCAATGACCTCGGTTAGAACGGCGTCGACATCAATGTTGTCGTGCATCCGCTGGACAATTTGAAACAGGAGCGAACGGCGGATGCTTTCCCGTTCGGCATGCTGGTACACTCCCGCTAGATCTGATACAAAAACATGCTCAAACCTGCGGTAAAAGCAGGTCTGGAAATGCATGGCCATTGCTTCAGCCGTATTCTTTCCGCCCTGCTCATACTCCACGGCTGTCATGGAGCAGGCAAGCAGAGCGAAGATTTCCCGTTGACCTCGGGTAAACACTGGTAAGGTCAAGAGGTACACAGCTTGTCCGTTCTTCTGTTCCGGGGCAGCATTGGTCTCTCCGGAAAGCAGGCTTAGTCCTGCAGCTTCCGCCCATTGCGCATCCCAGCCCTCCTCTCGGATACTGCCGGCACCTGAGTCTAAAGGTTCAATCCATTTCCCTTCAAAATCCAGCAGACCCCAGTCCCATGATTCCGCGAAGGGAGGGACAGCCAGTCCACGCCAGTCCGCGAAGCTTTCCGCAATCAAATTGGCTGCATACGGGAAATCATAGGATACAATATCCGTTTCCCTGAGCCATGCGGCGGGATCTATCATATCTCCGCTTGACTGCATAGTGTCCTGCAACAGCATACGAGTGTCTTTGCGGCCGTATGCTTCCTGAACTGACATAAGCGGATCCCCTTTGCGTCTCATATTATTAATCTTCCGATAACATCTAATTAGCTATATTTTACTCTCTTTTTTCCTGTATTGCATTATATTTTCCTGATTTGAGGGATTTTTTTTAGGACCAAAGAACTAACGACAAAGATAGACAAAATCTCCTTAAAGATGCACTTGACTTTAACTGTTGTTTTCATATAATATTTATTGTTGAACAAGACTGTAACAAGTCTTAATTGGGCGTAACGTTGTGTCACCCTCTACGCATTTCGTTACTGCCAGGGCAGCGGCTGAACTTCCCTGGCAGTGTGAAACCATTTGACGCTTTCACGGATACGGATTGCGGCGCAAATAGGCCCTACAATGAAATTTCAAATATAAAGGAGTCTACTATAACATGGCACGTTACACCGGACCTAAATTCAAACTCAGCCGCCGTCTGGGCATTTCCCTTAGCGGTACAGGCAAAGACCTGAAACGCCCTTTCCCACCAGGACAGCATGGCGCTAACCAACGCAGAAAAGTAAGTAACTACGGAATGCAGCTTTTGGAAAAACAAAAACTGCGCCACATGTACGGCTTGGGCGAAAAGCAGTTTAAAACTCTTTTCACTAAAGCACAAAAGATCCAAGGTATCGCGGGCGAAAACTTCATGTTCCTGCTCGAAAGCCGCTTGGACAATCTGGTTTACCGTCTTGGTTTCGCTAACTCCCGTGCAGGCGCACGTCAGTTGGTATCCCACGGACACGTAACCGTTAACGGCAAAAAAGTCGACATCGCTTCTTACCGTGTAAGCGTGGGCGACGTTATCGGACTTCGCGAAAGAAGCCGCGCTATGACTTCTATCAAAGAAGCTTTGGAAAACCGCTCCCACCTTCCAGCTTACCTGGAATATGCTGACGGATCTTTCGAAGGCAAATACATCCGTTTGCCAGAACGCGCTGAGCTTTCCCAAGACATCGATGAGAAACAAATCGTCGAGTTCTACAACCGTTAAGATTTCGCGAACAGCGAATGCAAAGCAAAGCCTCCGGAGAATTCCGGAGGCTTTTTTGTATGCTTGTTCTTGTGCCAGGCGAGATAATTCTATTTAACAAGTCTTTTCCATTCCTTCTGAATTAGCTTCTGTGGTAAATTCAGGATAACTACTGAATCGGAGGAACCTGAATGCATCTAATAAAAGATAATTTAGTCATTCGTGAAGCAACTACCGACGATGCGCAAATATTGTGCAACTGGTGGAACGATGGAATGATCATGGCCCATGCCGGATATCCTGAAGGTCTCGGTACTACAGTCCAAGAGACTCTGGATATGCTTCAGACTGCTGCCGGCTGCGACCATCGCCGGATCCTGGAAATCGATGGTATGCCCATTGGGGAAATGAACTTTAGAATATTTGCCGGGCACTGTGCAGAGATTGGCATTAAAATCTGCAACTTCAACCACTATAATCAAGGACTTGGGAGTGCGTTTCTTACTATGCTTATCAGCTCCCTGTTTAAGCAGATGGAGATTCAAAAAATCATTCTGGATACCAATCTCAAGAACTACAGGGCGCAGCATGTCTATGAGAAGCTCGGCTTTCGCAAAGTTGCGGTTCATCATGACTCCTGGAGAAATCAGCTCGGGGAGCTGCAATCTTCAGTTGACTACGAGTTAACTAAAGAGAATTATGTAGTGGAAGCTTCGGCAGATTAGGCTGCATTATGCAAAATCACCCCTAAGCTAATGTTAATTTGGCAAACTTCCGCTTGCCTACCTGGACAACGTCGCCCTCCTGGGGCTGGATTTCCCCGTTCGGATCCTCCTGCTTCACCCCGTTCAGCTTCACTGAGCCCTGCTGGATCGAACGTTTAGCTTCGCCATTGGAGCCTGCAAAACCAAGCAGCGTTAACAGCGTGACCAGCTTGATTGTGCCGCTCAACAACTCTTTAGACGGTATGCCGATTGTCTCAATATCCTCCGGGAGCGCACGCTGCTGGAACACTGTAATGAAGTGCTGCTGCGCGGCCTCCGCGGCTGCTTTTCCATGGTACATTCGTACTAATGTATATGAAAGACGCATTTTGACATCCCGCGGATGGGCCGTCCCGTCGGCCAGACCCGCTTTCAAGGCAGCGAGCTCCTGATTGCTGATATCTGTAGCCATTTCGTAGTATTTCAGCATCACCTCGTCCGGCACGGACATCGCCTTGCCATAGATTTCATTAGCCTCTTCATCAATGCCGATGTAATTCCCCAGACTCTTGCTCATCTTCTGCACACCGTCGATTCCTTCCAGCAGCGGCATCAGTATAACAGCTTGCGGTTCCAGGCCATATTCCTTCTGCAGTGTACGGCCCATCAGCACATTGAACTTCTGGTCCGTGCCTCCAATCTCCACGTCGGTCTTAAGAGCAACGGAATCCATCCCTTGCATCAACGGGTAGAAAAATTCATGAATGCTGATGGCCTGGCCGCTCTGGAAGCGTTTGGAGAAATCGTCGCGTTCCATCATCCGGGCTACGGTTACTTTTGCCGCCAGATTTACAACATCCGAGAAGGACATCGGGCTGAGCCATTCCGAGTTGCAGAAGATCTTTGTTTTCTCCGGGTCAAGAATCTTGTAAATCTGCTTCTTGTAAGTCTCGGCATTGCGCTGCACATCTTCTTCGCTAAGCTGCCTCCGTGTCTCGGATTTGCCTGTAGGATCCCCGATACGTCCGGTGAAATCTCCGATGACCAGCTGCACCTGATGTCCGAGTTCCTGGAACTGGCGCAGCTTATGAATCACAATGGTGTGTCCCACGTGAATATCCGGCGCCGACGGATCAAGACCCAGTTTGATGTTTAGCGGAATACCCGCAGCGACGGATTGGATCACTTTGCGCTTCATTTCCTCCTCCGGCACTATTTCCACGGCACCGCGCATGATCACTTCCATCTGACGCTCGACTTCCTGCTGTTGGCTGATTGAAAGCTCTTCCCAAGTCATTTCCTTATTCCTCCCAGTTCTTCAACACTAATCATTCCAAAGAACACAAAAAGAGCCTCTCATTCATCCCAAGGGACGAGTAAGAGGCTCGCGGTACCACCCTAATTAAAGATTTGCCGTGCCGGAGCACAAGCATTCTCTTTCACTTCATTGCCATAACGGGCTTGCACCCGGTCCAGGACTACTGAACAAGCGAAATGCGCTTGTAGTTCCTCCGGACAGCTCCAGACTGTAATTCAAAGGGGCCTGCTGCCGGTTCGCACCATCCACCGGCTCTCTGAAACACATGGCTTTCCTTCTACTGATGTCTTTCCACGCTTTTCGAATATCCAATTGAGTAAACTTATACCATAGGACCTTTTAAAAAGTCAACACCTCATGAATTCGACTTTCAGGCAGAAGCGCATTCAAATACGCCAAATTGTGCTATAATAGTTCCGTTAAAAGGAGGATTATCGTCGATGGTTGAGGAGAACAAAAAGAAGACCGTAAAACAGCATCCACCCCGAAGATCCTGGCTCCGCAGGTTCGGTTCAGTCGTAAAGTGGATGTTTATACTCGGCATACTAGGCATTCTGTTTGCTGGTGGTGCCTTGGCAGGCTACATAACTTCCATTGTGAAAGATGATCCTGTGCGCACCGAAGAATTGATTCAGCAGCAAGTCAGCTTGAACGCCGTCACCGGGTTTGCCTATTTCCGGGATGGGCAACCGATCGGTCAGCTTCGCACCGAAGAAGACCGCAGGCTAATTGAATTCAACGATATTCCACAGCTTGTGATTGATGCCGTCCTCGCTATAGAGGACAATAACTTCTATGACCATAAAGGAGTGGATTTCAGCAGTACCCTTCGTGCCGTCAAGCAGAAGCTGCTCAACGAATCGGTCCAGACCGGGGGCAGTACGCTTACCCAGCAGCTCGCAAGACGTGTATTTCTGAATCTGGACCGTACGGAAGACCGCAAAGTGAAGGAAATCCTGCTCTCCCTGCGGCTTGAACGTTTTTTATCCAAACAGGAAATTATTACGGCATATCTCAATAAGGTTCCCTTTGGGAACGGCTCCAACGGTTATAATGTGTTCGGTATCAAAGCCGCATCCAAGGGCATCTTCGGTGTGGAGGACCTTGAGAAGCTGAATGTTGCACAGGCTGCCTATTTGGCCGGTCTGCCCCAGCTTCCTTCTAAGTATTCCGCATTTAACGGAGTGGGTGAGTTCAACGAGACGGCCTTTAACAGAGCCATGGAGCGCCAGCAGCTCGTACTGCGGCGGATGCTGGAGGAGAACAAAATCACTTCCTCCCAGTATGATGAAGCGCGCCTCTTTGACATCAAAGGCTCTCTGGCACCGCATTCTAAGAAGGCCTATGCTACATTCCCTTACTTGATGCTGGAAACCGAACGCAAGGCGGCAGAGATCCTACTGTCGATCAACGAAGACAAGAAAAAAGCGAAAGATACCACGAGTTCGGTAGAAGACACAGTGCTTTTGGAGGAAGCCCGTCAGAAGCTAATGACCGGCGGATACCGTGTATACACTACGATTGACAAAAAAGTATACAGCGCTATGCACAGGATCTCCGAGAACAGTGATAATTTCACAAAAGACAGCAAGGCCAGAGGCAAGGAACAGACAGCCGGGATGATGATTGAGAATAAGACCGGAGCCATCCTGGGGATGATCGAAGGCCGGGACTTCAACATTGAACAGATGAACTATGCTACGCAGATGGTCCGTCAGCCGGGCTCGACCATGAAGCCGATTGCTGCTTATCTGCCTGCACTTGATGCAGGTCTGATCCAGCCTGCCGGCATCCTCGACGATGCTCCAATCATACTGAAGGATGGCTCCAAGGGATTCCACATCCCGAAGAATGCCAACAACCGTTATCAGGGTCTGGTTACCGCCCGCTATGCGCTTAACAAGTCTTTGAACATTCCTGCGCTCAAGCTGTTTAATGAGAAGGTTGGCATCGAAGACGCCTGGGCTTTTTCCAAGAAGCTGGGGATTACGACCATCCAAGATGAAGACTACAGTGCAAAAACCGGCGTAATCGGCGGTCTGCGTTATGGTGTATCCGTCGAGGAACTGACCAATGCCTACTCCTCCATCGCGAACAATGGCGCTTTTACCGATGCCTACATGATCGAGAAGATCGTCGATTCGGAAGGAAAAGTCGTTTACCAGCATAAGGTCAATCCGGAGCAGGTCTACTCCAAACAAACGGCATACCTCATGACGGATATGCTGCGCACAGTCATTACCGACGGAACTGCCAGCACTGTCAGAAAGAATTATAAGCACTTCAAGGACGTGCCGATTGTCGGCAAAACCGGTTCTACCCAGAATTACGGCGATGTGTGGTTTATGGGTTACTCACCGGATGTCACTCTCGGAATGTGGGTTGGCTATAAGGAGCAGATCAATACGCTCCAGGGAGATGCCCAGAAACGGCAGGCCCAGACGTTATGGACCAAGGTCATGAATGCTGTGATTGCCAAGCGGCCTGAGCTGTTCGTAACGAAAGAGTTCAGTAAGCCTGACGGCATCGTCAAAAAGACGGTTTCGGCATACAGCGGCAAGCTGCCTACCAGTTTAACCGACAGGTTTACTACAGACATGTTCAATGCCAAGTATGTACCGACGGAAAGTGATGACGGAATATCCAAGGCCAAATACATCACATACAAAGGCGTGAATTATATTCCGCTGGAAGGAACCCCTGAGGATTTCCTGAAGGAGAAAATCGTGGTGAAACGCGAGAAGCCTATTCAGGATCTGGTCAAGGAGCTGCTCGCTGCTTTCCCTGCAATGAAAGAGCACAAGGATTTGTCCTATTATATGCCGGCTGATGCCAAAACCGATTTCCCGACCGAGGTTGATCCGCGTGTCGACGACGGTACGGCTCCTGCTGCTCCAGGCGAAGTAAACGTGTCCTACAACAGCGGCAAAGCCGTAATCAGCTTTACGCCTAGCAGCTCATCAGACGTTGTAGGCTACCGGCTGTACCGTTCCATGAACGGAGGCCCATTCAAGAAACAGCTTGTGCTGTCAGCCGGTGAAGGCAACGCTTTCTCATCGGGCACACCTTCCAGTGTGAATGCCACCTTCTACGTGGCTGCCGTTGATGTGGCCGATCATGAGTCAGCTTCCGGCAGTGTAGCCGGAGGTGCTACCCCGACTCCCGAAGCGACGCCTACTCCGGCTGAACTGCCGGGGACAGAACCAACGCCGGAAGGGGAGATTATACCGGGTGCCACCGAAGATCCCGGTATGATCATCGTTCCGCCTGTGAACGGAACGGAGACACCTCTTGACAGCGGAAGTGGAAGTAACGCTGCCGGAGGAAATGCTACCGGCAACGGGCAATAACCGCTATAGCGGATTGCCTGAGGCGATCCATACAGAACAGCAAAAACACCGTTTCCGCGGATTCGCGGGAAACGGTGTTTTTTGTTATGCTGCCGGTATGGCTTAGTCCTCAATGGTCGACAAATCCCCTTCAGGCAGATGCAGCTCCCAGGCTTTCAGCACCCGGCGCATAATTTTGCCGGAGCGTGTCTTGGGCAGCTTATCCTTGAATTCGATCTCCCGGGGCGCTGCATGAGCGGATAAACCGGCTTTGACAAAAGCGGCGATCTCTTCTTTAAGCTCCGTGGTCGGGTAATAACCTTCCCGCAAGGAAATAAACGCCTTGATGATCTCTCCCCGCAGCACATCAGGTTTGCCGATGACCCCAGCCTCGGCTACCGCCGGATGCTCTACCAGCTTGCTTTCCACCTCAAATGGACCAATCCGTTCACCAGAGGAATTGATTACATCATCTATCCGGCCCTGGAACCAAAAATAACCATCCTCATCCATGTAGGCTGAGTCACCCGAGATATACCATCCGGGAATCCGGAAATACTCGTCGTATTTGGCCTTATTGTTCCAAATGGCGCCCATCATGGACGGCCAGGGGGTTCGAATCGCAAGATTCCCCATGGAATAAGGCGGCAGTACATTGCCCCGGTCATCCAATATCGCTGCTTCAATGCCCGGCAGCGGACGTCCCATGGAACCCGGCTTAATATCCATCCGCGGGTAATTGCAGATTAACTGCGCGCCTGTCTCTGTCATCCACCACGTATCATGAATGCGCTGATGATAGAATTTGTCACCCCAGCGGACAACTTCCGGATTTAACGGCTCCCCTACGGACAGCACATGGCGCAAGCTGCTTAGGTCGATGCCCTCCAGGCTAGCCTCCCCTGCTCCCATCAGCATGCGGAATGCGGTAGGTGCACTGTACCATACAGTAACGGCGAAACGCTCAATCGTCTTGTACCAGTCCTGCGGGCTGAAACGCCCGCCCCGCACCACATTGGTTACTCCGTTCAGCCAAGGGGCAAAGATGCCATAAGAAGTGCCGGTGACCCAGCCTGGATCAGCCGTACACCAATAGACATCGTCAGGCTGCAGGTCCAGTACGATTTTGCCGCTATAATAGTGTTGGATCATTGCTCTTTGTACATGATAGACACCTTTGGGTTTACCTGTGGAGCCCGAGGTGTAATGCATAATCAGCCCGTCATCCAAACTGAGCCACTCGGGCTCAAGTTCAGCTGAAGCTGCCACCATCTCTTGTTCAAAGCCCAGTATCCCCTGCTCCACATCGGTTGCACCGCCGACAACAATAATATGGCGCAGTTCCGGCAGCTCACTCTGCTTCACCCGGTGTAGCAGCTCCGGCGTAGTCACCAGCGCCACTGCGCCGCTGTCCTCAAGCCGGTCCTTAACCGCCGTTTCCATAAATGCCTCGAATAGCGGACCAGCCACTGCTCCGATCTTGAGAATACCCAGCAGACTGAAATACAGCTCCGGCTTCCGCGGCATAAAAATAAACACACGGTCTCCTTTACCAATGCCGTGCTTGCGCAGAACGTTGCCGAACCGGTTGGAGCGTTCCTGCAAATCGGAGAAGGTATATCTTTCCTCTCTCGAAGAATCGCTGTAAAGCAAGGCGGTTGACGCCCCACGGCCTTCCAGCACATGACGGTCCACGGCTTCATGGGCCATATTTACCTTGCCGGTATTATACCAGGAGAAGTCCCTCTCTACATCCTCCCACCGGAATTCGCTGACTGCCTGGGAATAATCCGCCATATTTGCGTTTTGCACGCGGCCCGGCAAAATTTCGCTGTGGACTTGCCCCATTACTCTTGCCTCCCTTACTAGTTTGATTTAAGCTTTAAGGGCGAGATTGATTTCCATGAAAATCCTGTCAATGTATTAAATGTGAAGTTTTTATGTCGGAATTAGTATATCACAGCAAGCGATTACATTCCATATTTTAGTTAAGCGAAGGGAGCCCATTCATGGAGCACCGCAAAATCCACGTTTCCCATACCTTTGTATATAACAGCAAGAACATTACAGTCAGTGGACCTTTATCTCCAGGCCTGCTGGAGGGCCTGCATATGCATCCTGATCTGGATGCCTTCCGCAAACCAAGCGAACAGCTGGAAGCACTCATAGACATCGCAGGCCTGCCTGAGGGGCGGGTGATCGCCGCTGTCGAGGACCAAACTGTTATAGGCTATGTTACCTTTCACTATCCGGATGAATTGGAGCTTTGGTCACAGGGGGGAATGATGGATCTCATTGAGCTGGGGGCTGTAGAGGTGGCTAACGGGTATAGAGGGAGCGGGCTTGGCAAGCTGTTGATTTCCACCGCCTTTGAGCGGGAGCAGTTGGAGAACTGCATCGTATACACCACGGAATATTACTGGCACTGGGACCTGAAAGGCAGCGGGCTTGATGTATGGGCCTACCGGAAAATGATGGAGAAGCTGATGAAGACCGTAGATATGGTATGGTATGCTACGGATGATCCGGAAATCTGCTCTCATCCGGCCAACTGCCTTATGGTCCGTATCGGACGGGAAGTTCCGATGTCATCTCAGGAAACCTTCGACAGAGTGCGCTTCAGACAGCGCTTTATGTATTAGGATTGTCTGCTCTGCCTAATCACATTGCCTTCAGCATATATTCAAGTATGGCATGGGAACGCTCGGAAGCCTCTACTGTGAATTCGTGATAATTGACATTCGCCGACCCGTCAGCCTTATCTGACATTGAACGTAGGATGACAAAGGGTATTTCATTCATGAAGCACACCTGTGCAACAGCAGCCCCTTCCATCTCGGCGCAGGCGCCGTTCAGCTCCAGCCGCAGCTTGGCGACCAACTCCGCACTGGCTATAAATTGATCACCGGACAACACAACTCCGGTCACGGATTGCTGCTTAAGGTCATGACAGGCTTGTTCAGCAAGCTGCACCAGTGTTTGATCTGCCGGAAAGGCGGAAATCTCCTGATAAGGAATAACCCCTCTGGGGTATCCCAATGCAGATACATCCATATCATGCTGAATACACTGCGAAGAAATCACGATATCACCGATGTTCAGTCCAGGATGAACTGCACCTGCTACTCCTGTGAACAATACCCGCGAGACGCCGAAGCTGTCCAGCAGAATTTGCGTCGTGACCGCAGCGTTAACTTTGCCTACCCCTGATTTGCACAAAACAGCCGACTTGCCAAACACCGTCCCTGTGTAGTACTTTATGCCTGCCTTAACCGTTGTCACCCTATTATCCATACTCTCCAGCAGCAGTTTAATTTCTTCATCCATGGCTCCGATTAATCCGAACACTTCACTCATCGGTACTCCTCCTGATCATTAATTATATGTATACAGCATAAAAAGCCCCAAAAGGAGCTTTTTATGATCTTATATGCTACTTGTAAGCCAGTATTATTTGTTCACATGATTGACGGACAAGCGGAGAATCGTTTCATGCGGCAGAATGACGCGCGGATTCTCAACGGTTTCCTTCTTCATCAGCTTCGTGAGCAGTCTCATAGCTACCGCTCCCAGGTCATACATTGGCTGTGCTACAGTCGTTAATAGAGGGCGAACCATTGAAGCCATGCGGATGTTATCCACACTGATGATCGAGAAATCATCCGGCACCTTAAGGCCTTCATCCTGGATGCTGTGAATGGCGCCAATTGCCATTTCATCTGTTGCGGCAAAGATCGCAGTTGGTTTCTTCTTAAGGCCCAGGAAGTACTTCATGGCTTCGACACCGGATTCGTACCGGTAATTACCGATTCGCACGAGATCCTCCTGATACTCAATACCTGCAGCTTCCAGTGCTTTCTTATAGCCATGGAAACGTGCATAACCGTTTGCAGGATCCTGCAGCGTTCCGCTGATCATTGCAATCTCACGATGACCGTGGCGGATAAGTGTGTTGACAGCGTCAAATGCAGCATTCTCATGATCGATATCAACCGAAGGATAGGTTCCCTTCTCATCACGCGTTGCGCAAAGAACAATCGGTACGGCAGAAGTCTGGAAGGCTTGGATATGTTCTTCCGTCACTGTTCCGCCCATGAAGAGCAGCCCGTCCACTTGTTTCTCAAGCAGGGTGTTGATGACCCGGATTTCCTTCTCTTTGCGCTTGTCTGCGTTACACAGAATAATATTGTAATGATACATATTGGCGATATCTTCAATCCCGCGTGCAATTTCAGCAAAAATCGAGTTTGAGATATCGGGGATGACAACCCCAACAGTTGTCGTTTTCTTGCTGGCGAGTCCTCTCGCCACGGCATTTGGACGATAGCCCAAACGCTCAATCGCTTCAAAAACCTTCTTCCGAGTCTGCGGTTTCACATTGGGGTTATTATTCACAACCCGTGATACCGTAGCCATAGATACGCCTGCTTCTCGAGCTACATCGTAAATGGTTACCGTCAAATTACTCTCTCCATTGCGATAAATTTTATCGTTCGACTAATTAAAATTATGATACGACACTTTGTACAATTGTGCAATGATAACGCTTCATTTTCCTTTCAAAATTCTTTCAAAGGCTGAACACATCATCCTGACGCGAGCTGTATTCACTAATGCTTCAATATAGCTTTCCACTCGCAAAACTGAAATATCAGCAGCCAGGGAAGGGGTGGAAATCAGCAATAGTTCTCATCCGCACTGCCACAATTCAACTAACCTAGTACTATCGTAACAAAAAGCGCGTGAAAAATCCAACATTCGTGAAAAATTTTCATTGATTTTGCAGAAAAAATTTTCATTTGGCGCTTTTTGTACATTGTAACGTCAATTGTGACAGTCTTTGAGCCGTTTCTTCCATCCATTTCAGGTCAGCCAGATCCCCGGCAACGCGATAGACATCAAGCAACAGATCAATACGGCTTTGAATAGCTGAGCGAATGCTCTCTTCCAGCTCAGAGATACCGCCGTGGAAAAAGCCCGAGGAGAAAGTTTCCTTCAGCACATTGGCCCATTCATTTCTGTCAGCAAGAGAAAGATGGAGTTTGGCTGGATGCTCCCCCATCTCACCGATCAGTTCGCCCAGATCCCGTTTGATAAAGGGCAAGGGTTCGTAACGGGCACATACTCCGCAGGTGTAGACCGGAACATGGGTAATCTTTATCTTACCGCTATAAATCAATGTATGCATATGTATAGTCATAACTCCGCCGCAGCCGCATGTCTTCTTTACCAGATTGTCTTTTTTCATCTCCCACACCTCAGGAATAATATTGAAACAACACGAGAGTCCGCCTTTTCAATAGCTATATTCGACCTCTCTCTCCATAATCCCTGCTGATTTGCATATAAAGATTTATTTGGCAATTAACCCAGTGTTTTCAATCCCGTAAGATGACTTCATATTTCAAATTTGATAGAATGTACAGGACAAGAATCACATTCCTGAAAGGAGCTGCTGAACATGAGACTGGCCGGTAAAAAGGTCATCGCACTTGTAGACGATGAATTCGAAGATTTGGAGCTCTGGTATCCCGTATACCGGGTAAGAGAAGAAGGAGCCGAAGTGCATCTGGCAGGCCTAACGAAGGACAAGACTTATGTCGGCAAATACGGGGTTCCCGCCACAGCTGAATATTCCTGGGATGAGCTCAGCGCAGCCGATTACGACGGCATTCTGGTACCGGGAGGCTGGGCGCCCGATAAGATCCGCCGCTACAGCGCCGTACTAAAGCTGGTACAGGATTTCAATGAAGCCAAGAAGCCGATCGGCCAAATCTGCCATGCAGGCTGGGTGCTGATTTCAGCCAAAATCCTGGAAGGCGTAACCGTTACTTCTACGCCCGGCATCCGTGATGACATGGAAAACGCGGGAGCCATCTGGAAGGACGAGCCCGTGGTTACTGACGGGCATATTATTTCCGCCCGCCGGCCGCCGGATCTGCCGCCTTACGGCAAAGCCTTCTGCGATGCTCTAGCCGGAGAATAAGCTGAAAGCAATCTTCTCACAAAGATAAATAAGCCCTGCCTCTCAACTTACCGAGGTGCAGGGCTTGTTACCGCGTTAAGGCAGCTATTTGCGGATGGAGAGGGATACCGTTTCCTTCAGCGGATTCGGGTAGCCGTTCAAAGTGAATGTCAATGGCTGAGGAAGCTTTGCTTTGCCTAAAGCATAATAATACAATGTTGGCGGTAAGGCCGCCTTGTCTGATGACTCCTTGCGCGCCGGAATACTGATATCGGACATAATGGTGGAGTACACCTGGCCTGAGGCATCCTTAAACTCATCGTTTAACAGCAGAATTATTGAATCAGAAAATCTGGTCTTTGGTGACGGTGAATAATATTCCAGAATCATGGTGGAACCTTCTGCAGTACTGTTTACGGAGACTTTCAAATTTTTATCGGGTGCTTTAATAATCTGCTGCTTCTCTGTGTCGATAATCAATTCCGTTGCATCCTTGGCCAGCGCATGAATTCCGTCAATCTGCAGTCTGAGCGGCTGCTTGGAATTGTTATCATTTGCAAATACCAGACTCTTCTTGCCTTCTACAACTAGTGTACGGAATGAACTTAGACTCATAAATTGATCTTCACTGCCTAATAACATTCTGGGATTAAGCAGTGCGAAAATTTGCTTTGAATTCTGCGGATTATACTCCTCTTCCACATAAATACCGGTTGTTGAAATATATACCTCATTGACATCGACCTCTTGTCCTGCAATGGTCAGAGTACGGTCTACACGGATGAGTTCTCCTGTTTTGGCCATTTTATCGTGATCAAGGGTGATCGGTACAGACAGTTGTGCCAAAGGCTTTACTCCACTTGAAGTAGCTGTTTGTGTCTTCTCACCAAGATTCAGTTCGAATGTGATCTGATCAGGCAGTGACCTGAAATCGCCGCCCCACTGCAATACCTCATAACCGAGGGTAATACCTTGCTGCACATCTTTAGGAGACCACCCGTTAGGATAGTTCACGGCTGAATATCCTTCACCCGCAAGCTGCAGACGGTTCACCTGCGACTTACGGCTCGTATTGTTTTGCAGCGAATACAATATGAGGATTCCCTTGCGGTCGGCGGCGATCCCATCCACCGTTAGCACGTACCCATTCTGCTGTGCTGAAGCACCGCTGATGCGCTGTACTAATCCCGCATCGATTGCCGACGATACCGTAATATTGCTGCTTGCCACTTTACGGTATGCCTCAAATGCATTGCTGCTCTGGGCTGATACCAGCGGACTCTGGGCATTTTGCGGCTCTGCCTGCTTACCGATCCAAGGGAAGGCAAACAACATCACAATTGCTAATACCGCCGCTAGACCGATCGAATAGCGCTTGCCTGCTGATATACGGTAACGTCGGGGTCCAGACATCCCGCTGCGTATCGCCGTATTCAATTTGATCTCCGATGTCTCCTCTACCTGCCCAGACAACCCGTCAAAATATTCCTTCAGCATATTCTCCTCGCTACCGGCCATGTACAAGTCCCCCTTTCATTTTGTCACGCAGCTGCTTTAAGCCCTTATTCAGCCAGGTCTTGACCGTCCCCTCCGGCTTGCCGAGTACTTCAGCAATCTCTGTAAGTGTCATATCACGGTAATATTTCAGCACAAGCACCTGACGGTATTTGAATTTCACACTGTCAAGGGCTTGCTCCATGTCCAGCTTGCGGTCACTGGTCATTTCCATCACTCCAGTACTGCCTGCACTTGCAGGCTCTACGGAAACTAACCGTTTTCTCCGCTTCAGTTCATCGTTGCAGCAGTTGATCAGAATTCGTGTCACCCAAGGTGCAAACCGTTCCGGATCTTTGAGGCTTTTACGTTTGCTCCACGCCCGGTACGTAGCTTCCTGCAGCATTTCGAGTGCATCTGACTCACTGCGGAAGTAACTGAAAGCGATCCCGTATAGTATTTTCTTTTGCTCTGATACGAGCCGGATAAAAGCCTGTCCACTCTCATCACCGAACTGGACCCGTTCAACCTCCATTAGATTTTCCATTCTCCGCTTGCTTTGCCTCCCTCATACAGCAGCCTCAAAAAGCGCCTTTTTGTACTTTCATCTATACTGACTCTCCCAAGGGAAAAACGGTTTTACTTTTTTTATAAATGGCGGTTCAAGACCAGTAACGCAAAAAGTCCGGCGCGTTCGCCGGACCCTTCACTTCATCGAATATTATTCTGATTGCCTAAGACTAGGATGTCTTCTCATTCGAATCTCCAGGCGTACTCAGCGATAAGCCGCTCCGTCCTACAAATGCGCTCAGCATCTCTTCCGTCTGCAGACTGGTACGGTGCCGGAAACATGCTTTGGCCATCTCTCTGGCTTCCGACGACAGTGTGTTCAGTGTACGGTGCTTCACCCGCAGCAAGGCCTGCGGCGACATGCTCAGCTCGCTGATTCCCAGCTCCAGCCAGAGCGGCAGAGACCGTTCATCGGCAGCCATTTCACCGCAAATACTCACACCGATGCCTACTTGCCGCGCAGCTTCCACTGTCATCCGAATCATGCGCAATACCGCTGGATGATAAGGGTGATACATATGGGCGATCTGTTCATTCATCCGGTCAACAGCCAGCACATATTGCACCAGATCATTTGTCCCAATGCTGAAAAAGTCCACTTCTTCCGCCAGCAGATCCGCGATCATAACGGCAGCCGGAACCTCAATCATGATGCCTACCGGTACATTGCGGTTATACGGAATGTCTTGCTCGTCCAGCTCTGCCTTGACCTCGTTCAGTACCGCTTTGGCAGCTTGTACTTCTTCTACGGAGGAAATCATCGGGAACATCAACTTCACATTGCCGTAGTGGCTGGCACGCAGGATCGCAGTCAGCTGTGTTTTGAACATATCTTTACGGTCGAGACTGATCCGAATGGCGCGGTAGCCCAGGAATGGGTTCTGCTCGTCAGGAAGCTGGAAATAATCCAGATGCTTGTCTCCCCCGATATCCAAGGTACGGATTACAACGGTGTTGCTGCCAACCTTTTCGGCGACAAGCTTATAGACCTCAAACTGCTCTTCTTCCGTCGGGAAGGAATGACGGTCCATGTACAAAAATTCTGTACGGAACAAACCAACGCCCTCCGCTCCGTACTTCAGCGCCATATCCAGCTCTTTGACCGAGCTGATGTTACCGGCCAGCCGCAGAGATACACCGTCTTTGGTGATGGCCTCCACTGTAGCGAGCAGCTCCAGCTGCTCTCTCTTACGCTGTTGCTTATCACGTCTCGCTGCATAGTCTCTTACCGTAAGCTCGTCCGGATGAAGCTGCAGAATCCCGGTTTCACCATCGAGCACCAGCAGATCTCCAGTCTGGATCGGAGTGGGCAGCTTGTTCTCCAAGCCAGCCACCAGCGGAATCCCAAGCGCCCGGGCCATTATGGAGGAATGGGAAGTTTTGCCGCCCATCATGGTGACAATACCCAGCACATAGACCGGATTCAAATGAACCAACTGAGAGGGAGATAACTCCTTCGCCACCAGTATATAGGGCTGTGTATCAGACGGCAGAGTTACCTCGGGTGCACCCAGCAAATGCTTTAGCAGACGGTTGCCGACATCCTTGATATCAACTGCCCGCTCTTTCATATATTCATCGTCCAGCAGATCAAACATCGCTACAAAATGGTCAATGGCTTCCTTGACCGCCACTTCAGCCGCCTTGTATTGGCGTTCGATAATGCCACGGATTTCACTCATGAACAGGGGATCATCCAGAATTGCCAGATGGGCGTCAAAAATACTCGATTCCTCCGGCCCCACGACTTCCCTGAATTCTCTTTTGATAAACTCAATTTCATCTTTCGAGGTGCGGATTCCTTCGTATAAACGCTCAAATTCCTTGGCCAGATCCACCGGATTTACCTGCGTATCCGGCAGGCTCCATTCCCAGTTCGGCAAGACAAAGGCCTTCCCGATGGCAACACCTGCTGCAGCGCCTATGCCTTGTATCATGCTTCAATCCCTCCAACATTGCTTTCATGTAATACCACGGACATTACGGACGATTGCCCCTTTTTCACAGTTTTAAATGGAGCATAGCTCCAGGATTTCACACGGTCAGGATTGGTAATCACCATCGGTGTAGCAAGCGAAGCCGCATGTTCACGCAAAAAGGTAATATCGAATCTCACCAGCAACTGGCCCGGCTCCACACTGTCCCCTTCCTGCACAAGCGCCTCAAATGGCCCCTTAAGCTGTGAAGTGTCGATACCGATATGCATAAGCACCTCCAGCCCTTCGGGCGTTGAGATGCCCACTGCGTGCATTGTAGGGTACACATGCATCACCTTGCCAAACACGGGTGAGACCAGCTCCCCTTTGTCCGGGAAAAAGGCCACCCCGTCCCCAACCAGCTTCGCGGCGAAAATATGGTCCGGCACTTCCTCAATCGGCATCATTCGGCCCTGCATTGGAGAACTGAACAGCACCTGCGGCAGATCACGAAGCATCAGCTTGTCAATCTCCTCACGGATCAGCTCTGAGTAGGTGCCGAATACCACCTGCACGTTCCCGCCGCCCAGCTTTATAATTCCGGCCGAGCCCAATCCCTTGAGCGCCCCGGTATCAATGAATCGGTCATTATGCACAGTTAATCTTAAACGGGTGATGCAAGCCTGAACTTGTACGATGTTCTCTTTGCCCCCGAGCGCCTCCAGAATAAGCGGAGCCTGATACGGGATATTCCCTGCCCAGTCGCCCAGTTCAGAGCCTTCCTCACGCCCCGGTGTCGGAATCTGGAAACGGCGGATCGCCCAGCGGAACACGTTATAATAGACAATCCCATAACCGATCCCGATCGGGATCAGCAGCCAGGCGCGCTGCGACAGGTGCAGGTTGAGGATAAAGTCAATGACCCCTGCCGAATAAGAGAATCCATGATGGATGCCAAGCGAATAGGTCAGCACCATCGCAAGACCGGACATGACTACGTGCAGCGCGAATAAATATGGCGAAGCGAACAGGAAAGCGAACTCAATTTGCTCCGACACACCGGTCAAAAAGCAGACCATTGCGGCACGCAAAAAAGTTTTGCGGATCTTCGGCTTCAAATCCTCCCGCGCTTCCTGAATAATAGCTAAGGCAATCGCCGGCAATGCGAACATCATGATCGGAAAAAGCCCGGCCATAAAGATGCCCGCAGTAGGATCTCCCGCAAAAAACCGCGGCAAATCCCCCTGGACGACCGCGCTGCCGTCAGGAGTAGCAAAGCTCCCCAGCTGAAACCAGAACACATTATTTAGAATATGATGGAGGCCAAAGGCCGTAAGCACCCTGTAAAGCACCCCGTAGACAAACACGCCATATCCGCCGGTCGCCTGTATATCCCGGAAAAGCACGTCCAGCCCTTGCTGAAGCAGCGGAGAAACGCCGAGCATCACCCAAGCGAATAAGGCCGAGAACAGGCCCATGAACAGCAGAACAAACCGTGAACCTCCGAAGAATTGTATGGCTTCTGGAAGCTTGATATTTTTAAACCGGTTATGCGCCACGCCGGCGACAATCCCGAGTATGATTCCGATTAATGTAGCAGGCTGAATATCCCCGTTCCCCATATGGGTAACAATCCGGTCATAAGTGAACATTCCCGCCAGTGCAGCCAGCCCAGCCGGTCCGGCTTGATTGGACAACCCCCACGCTACGCCGACAGCAAACAAATAAGGCATGAAATAAAATATTCCCTGCCCCGCATATGTAGTCACTTCGGATACCGAAGAAAGTCCCCATGCAGACCACGGTAAGCTGCCCAGACTAAGCAGGATGGCGGCCGCCGGAAGCACCATGGTAGGAAGCATTATGGCTCTGCCCAACTGCTGCAATGATCCGAGCCAATTCAAGGTGACCCTCTCCTTTCATTCTATATTGAATGGTACGCGCTGCGACAGCTTTTGTCAAAAGAATGCGGCAAGAATTAGGATACCACGGTTCCCGTGATTATGGGAAACTTTATTCGTAATTTAGTGTGGTCTGGATGTGGTGTTCGCTGCTGTGAAGGAAACAGAGAAGTAGGCCCTATAAGGCATTATAACGATCATTAGCGAGCATGCGTGGGCATGGGGAATCAATCCAGCTACTCCAGCTACTCCAGCTACTTCAGCTACTTCAGCTACTTCAGCTACTTCAGCTACTTCAGCTACTTCAGCCTCTTAAGTGTATTCTGTACAACTAAAACAGCACTTTCAAACAGTAATATTAGTTTAACTGCACTTTATACATCTACAAATCGCATTTCCTGCTCCAAGGAGCCATTTAGCAACTTTTAGTTGTACCAAGCGCAGCTAAACTTCAAAAAAGGAACTTTTAGCATCATTTAGTTGCATGAAGTACATATATTCTATTTTTATCCTGCTATTCAACCAAACCTCACTTAGTTCCTTAATTCCACCTGTACCTCAATCAGACTGCATGCAAGAGTGCAGTCAAGATTACTTAAATTTGCTTTTCATTTCCCTATCCACTTACCATATTTGATCAGCCTGCATTGCTTTTACTTCGTAGAACCGCACCCTCTGCTTTGAATTTACCGGTTTGAGTAATCCTTTGTCACTGAGGGACTGCAACAGCCTCCGGGCCGTACGATAGTTAATCTGAAAATGGTCGCACACATCCTTGGGGCGGAGCGGTTTAGCGATACGCCAGGCCAGGCGCAGCACTTCTTTCTCTTCGGACAAAATATCTGCGGCTAGCGTCTTTCTGGCTAAATACGGCGCAAGTACCAGCTGCAGGAGCATCCTGCATACTTCAGGACGCTGCTGAACATCGTCGAAGGAAAAGTGGAGCATCCTCCAGCCCATCCCGGTGAGGAAACTATCGCGGTTCAAGGAATAGCTGAACTTCTCGCGGTCCATGTCTTTGACATGACTTTGAAAGCCGTCGCATTCGATCCCGAACCGGCCCCCATTTTGCGGCAGAAAGGCGAAGTCCAGAAACTGCGATTTGCGGTTCCAATCGTAAACTTCATATTCTGGATGCAAATGCTCAAGCGATTCAAACAGCGGCCACCACACATTCTGCAAAAACAGCCGCTCCGCAAAATTGTGACCTCTGACCAGCCTCCCCTTACGCTCCCCACTTCTCTCCGACGTATGCTGCTCGATGAATAAACGATGTGCTGCCTCAAACTCCATCTGATCCCCTCCCGGTAAATAAAAAAAGAACGCCCATCTCCCGCAAAATAATCACGGCTAAATGGACGTTCTTCGTCTAATGCCAGTATAGCAACACAACCTGGCTATTTCTAGATGAAATAGGATCAGAGCAGCAAAACTTGCTGTATACCTTCCTTCCCCACCTAGGCTAAAGGGTTCCGGGGTTCCGGGGTTCCGGGGTTCCGGGGTTCCAGGGTTCCAGAATTACGAGAGTACTGGATCCCTCCCCGAACTCCCCCTGAATACTACTGCCGGATGCGCCCGTGCATCGTGATCGTTTCCTCGACCTTGATGCAGCGGTCCATGATTGCCGTCATGCCATGCTCTGCGGCAATGTCAGCAGCCTCCTTGCTGATAATGCCCTGCTGGAGCCACAGCACATGTGCGCCGATATCAGCTGCCTCCTGCGCCACTTCGGCGCAGTATTCGCTGCGGCGGAACACATTGACAATGTCCACCGGCTCCGGTATTTCAGCCAGCGTATGGTAGCATTTCTCCCCTAGAATCTCACCGTCTACTGTAGGATTAACCGGAATAATCCGGTATCCGCGGCTCTGCATCGCATAAGCCACCATATAGGAGGTACGGTCCGATTTGTCAGAAAGACCTACAACAGCAATATTACCTGCGGAAGCAAGAATATCACCGATTTGCTCCCGGGTCGGGTTCTCAAAGCTCATGTTTGTTACCCCTTTCGCTTTAGTGCCGAATCAGCAGGTGAAACCAAGACTTCCTATTATAAGCCGACTTCACCTGGATCAGCATCCTTTATTGTTATTGTACCCACTCCACATTTGCTCCAAGCGCGCGCAGGTGGTCGAAATATTGCGGATAGGACTTGGCGACATGATGGGCGTCCTTGATCAGCAGCGGCTTGCGGGCACGAAGGCCCACTACCGTCAGCGCCATGATTACCCGGTGATCATAGTGCGCATTGATCGTTACGCCGCCTTCGACACCCTCAGGCATGCCGTGCACGATGATCTCGTCGCGGCGTTCCTCAACCTTGGCTCCGGCACGGGTCAGCTCCGCCAGATAGTCAGTAATCCGGTCGCATTCCTTGTAGCGCAGATTCTCCACGTTGTAGAAACGCGAGGTCCCTTCGGCAAATACCGCCGCCGCCACCATCGCTAGCACGGCATCGGTTGCCGCATCACCATCGAATTCCACAGCCTTCAGAATGCCGTTCCCCTGCACATGTACTGTGCCGTCCTCGTGAGTAAGCGGTACTTCCATCATACGCAGCACATCCACAATTGCCCGTTCCCCTTGCTTGCTCTTCTCGGCAAGCCGGTGAATTTTCACATCCGATTGGGTGACAGCCGCTGCCGCAAGTACAGCCGCAGATCCCGGATAATCCCCCTGCACGGTGTAAGACTTGGCCGCATAAGCCTGGCGCCCCGGCACCTTAAAGGACATATAATCTTCAGCAGCATGAACTACGATTCCTGCCTGCTCCAGCACCTCCAGCGTCTGGCCGACAACAACCTTCGACTTCAGATCATCCAGTACAATGATCTCGCTGTCCTCTTCTAGCAACGGCGTCAGGAAGAGCAGCGCACTAAGATACTGTGAGCTGACTGCACCGGAGACGGTAATCCGGCCGCCAACCGGCTTGCCGCCGCGAATGGTAATCGGAAGTCTTCCATTATTATGCTCCACTTGAACACCAATCTGGCCGAGTGCTGCAATGAGGTCATCATGCGGGCGTTTGCCCAGAGAATCCGGGTACGTGTTCACGAAAGTCACCTCCGGGCTCAGCGCAGCTACAGCCATCAGAAAGCGCAGGACGGCCCCGGCATTCCCTACATTAAGTTCCTTGACGTCACGGGGATGCCGGCCAAAGCCTTGAATGACAATCTTCTCTTCATCCTCCGTAAGAACCGCTCCAAGATCGGCAATACATCTGCGGATCGCATCACTGTCCTCACTATGTGCAGGATAGTAGATCGTGCTGACGCCCTCGGACAGAGCGGCAACGAGCAGGTAGCGTGTAGTGTAATTTTTGGAAGACAAAGCTCCAAATTCTCCTTGCAAAGCTGGCGTCGGCCTAACAATAACGTCCATGATATAAGCGCTCCTTAGTTAATGTAGTTGATATATAGTGCTTCGTTTGACAGGCTATTCTCCACTTGTGTTATCATTAAACCAATCTTCCGATAGAAAAGAGGTCACAACCATGAATGAGATCCCCCAAATTACACCGCAGGAATTGCGGAAGCGTCTGGAGACAGGCGAAGACCTTGTATTGATAGACGTACGTGAAGATGATGAAGTCGCCTTCGGGATGATTCCCGGCGCTCAGCATATCCCAATGGGCGAGATTCCGCAGCGCACGGAAGAGCTCCCGGCAGAGACCGAGATCGTCTTCATTTGCCGCTCAGGTGCCCGCAGCCAGCGTGTCTGCGAATATCTGCAGCAGTTCGGCTTCAAAGGCTCCAACCTCAGCGGCGGAATGATTGAATGGAATGAAAGTGCAGAGGCGTAAGCCGCACACAAGTATACTTAAAAGCTCAACCGCGGTAATGCATTAAAATATGCTGCGACACTTCTGCCGCACTCAGCTCCGAAGTATCGACTGTGCAATGCGCGAAACGGTAAGCCTCCCGGCGCTGCTCCATGATGGTGCGGACCCTTTCCTGCGCGTTGCCAGCGAGCAGCGGCCGGTTCTGATCTCCGCTGACACGGGATAAAATGACTTCTTCCGTGGCCGTAAGCGCCACAACAAGCCCCTTTTCCAACATCATCTCGGCATTCCCTGGAGCCAGTGCTGCACCTCCGCCTGTCGAAATAATTCTGCCCTCTCCTTCAAGCATCCGCTGAAGTACTGCAATTTCAACCTTCCGGAAATACGCTTCACCCCCATCGGCAAAAATATCGGCAATGCTCCGGCCTTCACTCTCTATAATGACATGATCCAAATCAACCAGTTCAAAGCCCAGTTCCTCCGCCAGCATGGCACCCACTGTCGACTTGCCCGTGGCCATCATTCCTACAAGGATAATATTTTTATGCAAGGTATTGAAACTCTGTTGTTGTTCTAACTCCCCAGTCATGACTACCCTCCAACCGCGACATTTGTCATATCATAACACAGGGTGAAAACTTTGCACAATGCGATTCCCGTCCTGTAGATTCCGAAAAAAAAGGCCCGAAAGCCTCCCGGGTGCGGGAAGCCGTTCGGGCCGCTGTTTGCAGCTAAGCCAAATAACCTATTCAGCGAGCCAGTTGTGGTGGAAGACGCCTTCTTTGTCCACACGTTGGAAAGTATGGGCGCCGAAGTAGTCACGCTGTGCTTGCAGCAGATTCGCAGGCAGGCGTTCCGTACGGTAGCTGTCATAGTAGGCCAATGCACTTGCGAATCCCGGAACCGGAACCCCTTGAGTTACAGCAGCGGCAACAACCTTGCGCCATGCGGATTGGTACGAACCCATGATGTCTTTGAAGAACGGATCCAAGAGCAGGTTTTTCAGCTCTGGATTGGTTTCATAGGCATCGGTGATATTCTGGAGGAAACGGGAGCGGATAATGCAGCCACCGCGCCAAATCTTGGCCAGACTGCCGTATTTCAGATCCCAGCCGTATTCGTCGGAAGCTACGCGCAGCTGCGCAAAACCTTGTGCATAGGATACAATTTTGCTCGCGAACAATGCTTTGCGCACATTTTCGATAAATTCTGCTTTGTCCCCTTGGAAAGGCTCTGTTTCCGGTCCGCTCAGCACTTTGCTGGCTTCTACACGCTCATCCTTCATTGCAGACAGGAAGCGGGAGAATACGGATTCGGTGATCATGGACAGCGGCACGCCAAGATCGAGCGAGCTCTGGCTTGTCCATTTGCCTGTTCCCTTTTGGCCGGCGGCATCGAGGATAACATCAACCATCGGTTTGCCGGTTTCTTCATCATATTGTGCGAAAATATCCGTTGTGATTTCGATCAGATAGCTGTCAAGCTCGCCGCTGTTCCACTCTTTGAAGATGCTGTGCAGCTCTTTGGCATCCAGACCAAGCACATCCTTCAAAAGCTGGTAAGCTTCGCAGATCAGCTGCATGTCGCCGTACTCGATGCCGTTGTGCACCATTTTTACATAGTGTCCTGCACCGTCCGGTCCGATATATGTACAGCAAGGCTCTCCGTCCACTTTGGCCGAAATTGCCGTAAGGATAGGTTCAACAAGCTTATATGCACTTTCTTGACCGCCTGGCATAATGGAAGGTCCTTTAAGCGCACCTTCTTCACCGCCGGAAACTCCGGTGCCGATAAAACGGAAACCTTTTTCTTCCAGTTCTTTGCTGCGGCGAACCGTATCAGGGAAATAAGCGTTACCGCCGTCGATAATAATATCGCCTTGATCAAGATGCGGCAGAAGCTGCTCAATTGTGGCATCGGTAGCTTTGCCCGCCTGAACCATGATCAGAATTTTGCGCGGCACTTCAAGTGATTCTACAAACTCTTCAATGGAAAAAGTACCCACCAGATTTTTGCCTTCCGCTTCGGCAATAAGATCATGTGTCTTCTCCGGGGAACGGTTGAATACCGATACGGTAAAGCCTCTGCTCTCGATGTTAAGAGCCAAATTTTTACCCATTACCGCTAAGCCAATAACGCCGATTTGTTGTTTTGCCATCTGGTCCTCCACCCTTTGCATCCTATATTTTTGTGAAATCCATTTCTCGCAGTATAAGAATACCACCCTTTGTCAGATACAGCAAAGTTCCGCCTGCGAAATAGAGAGCAATTTCATTGACAAAGTCCTTAAGTTGCAGGAAATTGCTCACAATGACTATTTTAACGTTTTTACCGCTAGAAGTGAACCCCTGTCCACAAGTTGAAATACAAAGTTAAGGGCACCCCTGCTGAGGGATGCCCTTAACCAAATGAAGCCGATCTTTGTTACCATTCAAGCATATTTAGCTCCCGCTGCAAAAAGCTGAGCTCCGCCATACAGGACTCTGCAAGTGCAGCGTCTTCACTGCGAAGGGCCTGATTCAAGCGGTCCAGCTGTTCATCAACCTCAATCCTCCGCTGGCGGATCCGCTCTTCTCCTTCACCGGAGTAAAAAAGCTTTGTCAGCTCCTGATCCGTGAGCATCGGCCCTTTCTGATACAGGACACGCTGCTGGTATCCGGAAATTTCCACCAGACGGATCACTTCACCAAATAAAATATTCTCAATGATAATCTGGCGGTCGCGGAAACGTTTGACTACGGCATGCCCTCGCATATCGCCAATCAGCTTCTCCATCCATTCGGACAGGCGCGCATCACGGATCATATAATCGCCCACCAGCTTGTAGCCATCCTTAATCCGCTGGAAGCGGAGCTTTACCAGCTTGCGGCCGGTGCGCACCGAAATCAAAAAAACACTTTCATTCTCACTCCAGTAAAGGGAATAGCCATCTTTTATCAAGTCCTTGATAAGATCCTGTATATGCTGTCGGTCAAACCGCAGCTCCAGATTGCAATACTCCACTTCGTCGTTTTTGTTCACGGCACTCCCCCCTAACAGCTTTGCTTCTGCAAAACCAGCTTTATTAGCTTTTTTCCTAGGTAAAATTGACTGCCGGACCTCCACTTGCGATCTTTACTTTGCGTTCGTCTTACTCTTATTTTATACTTCATTTTATGTAGCGGTAACTTGGTTTATTGACTATTTTTACCCGTTTCCTGCTAATCCCAAACGCTTCCCGCTGTTTTTACTGGATTTAGAGGCTTAGAGATGGAAATATGCGGCAGCGGCAGCAATTTCAGCAATGCTTATGTGCATGCTAATCTATCTTTTGAACAAGGAGACGCTATAATGCCATTTCAAGGATTTACACATGATGATTTTGCAGTATTTCAAATTGAGGGGCTGGAGCCGAGAATGGACGCCCTCATCGCCCGGGTGCGGCCTAAATTGAATGAGCTTGGCAACGAACTTGCTCCAGTCCTGTCCGCGCTGTGCGGAGAAGAAATGTTCCCGCATGTAGCCAAGCACGCCCGGCGCACCGTTCATGCCCCGAATGATACATGGGTGGCCTGGGGCCCGAATAAACGCGGGTACAAGGCTCTGCCGCATTTCCAGGTTGGTATGTTCCACAGCCACTTGTTTGTTGTTTTTGCCATTATCTATGAGAGCTCCAACAAGGTGGTCTTTGCGAATGCGCTGGCGAAGCAATCCGCAGATATCCGCGCCGAGCTTCCGGGAAGCTATTTCTGGTCGACCGACCACTTGGATCCTAAGGGTATCCAGGAATCGGACATGGACGACCGGCAGTTCGCCGAGCTTGCCCGCAAGCTGAAGGAAGTCAAGAAAGCCGAGATTACGTGTGGTCTGCGGATCGACAAGGATGATCCGATTCTGTCGGATGAGGATAAGCTCCTTGAGCTTATTCAGCAGACCTTCGAGACGCTGCTGCCGCTGTACCGTATGTCCTTCTAGACATATATAAGTCTATGGCTGCAATAAAGCCGCAGGTTGACGGATGAATTCTTTCCGTCAGCCTGCGGCTTATTTGGTGTCACCGATCGTTCCCAACCCACTCCAGCTCAGCTAGTTCCTGTCTTTAATTTTGTCCGATGGACAATAAGCAGATGCAGTCCGAAGAGCAGCACCATCACAAATGAGCTGGCCAGAAAAGGAGCGCTATGGCTGACGGAATCCCACAGTCTGCCTGACAGCACGGGGCCTGCGACCATGCCGGAGCCTTGGAGTGTCAGGAAAAGGCCCCATACGGTGCCCCGCTCCCCCTTTGGCACCTGTAAAGCAATAAATGCGTTCCAGGCCGGAAGAATAAGCGCATAACTTACACCAACCAGCGCAACAGCGCAGAAGGCCAGCGGCAGCCAGCGCACCTGGGAGAAGAAGGCCAGTGAACCGGCTGCCAGCAGAAATCCGATGTTCAGAAACACTGTAGTCCCGATCCGGTCCACCAATTTCCCGGCGGGAATGAGCGCCAGCACTGTGATCCCCCCACCGGCAATGAGCAGCAGGCTGAACTGATTCGGCGTGACATGCAGCTCCGAATGGGCAAACAACGTAACTACCGGTGTCATAAGGCCGATGGCAAAAGCCTGCAGAAATAATGCCGGGAACAGCAGCCGGCTTACCTTCAGCGAGCTTCTGACCGCGTGCATCGTCCGCTTGAGGCTCTGCAGCGGCTGAAACGGTCTGCGCTGTTCCACAGGAGCTTCTTCACTGTGGAGGTCACGCACAACATGGGGAGCATGACCACCGATTTTGGACGGGAGCAGCAGGGCAACGGCAGCAACAGCAGCTGCACATCCCATAAGCACAAGAAATACCGTACGGTAGCCTTGACCGCCATGATCCATCAGAAAATTCATGGTGATCGGCCCGATCCCGGTTCCGGCCAGCGAGGCCATCTCTACTGCGCCCATCGCCGCACCGCTGCTGCCGCTCTTCGTAGAACCGGCCAGCTCCGTAATCCCTGTCATTGTGCAAGGCCACAGCGGCGATGTTCCAATGCCCAGAATCAGGCAGGCTATGGATAAACTGACCGCATCTTTGGCATAGACAATCATTCCTACCGCTACTACCAGCAGCAGCAGGGCGCCCGTCATTGTCCAGCGGTAGCCGATACGCTCCATCACCCAGCCGAACGGGCTGCGGAAGAGGTTGTCCCCCAGATATTGCAACGCAAAAGCAAAACCTACCACCGTTACCGACAAGCCGAGGATATTCTCCATATACACAGGCAGGAGGGCGACAAGCAGCGAGCCTTTCACAAATTCCACCAAAAAGATAATAGCCCACATTTCCATAATGAAGGGCGAGGCCAAGCTGATATGCATACGTTGTGCTACTTTGCCAGACATTAGATCACATCCTAGTATTATGTTGATTGATTTGTTATACTGATGCTTGCTTGAAAAAAACTATTCGCGAAAGGTTGTGACAGCATTAAATGGATCAACACCGTACTCCCCTCTTCACTGCTCTCAAAAAGCATGCCGCTGGAAACCCAGTTCAATTTCATATTCCCGGGCATAAGAAGGGGCTAGGAACCGATGCCGAATTCCGTGAGTTTATCGGCGATAACGCTCTATCCATAGATTTGATCAATATCGCACCGCTTGATGATCTTCATCAGCCTACCGGCGTAATACAAGAAGCTCAGAAGCTGGCTGCGAAGGCTTTCGGCGCCGACTATACGTATTTTAGCGTACAGGGCACGAGCAATGCCATCATGACTATGATCCTCTCTGTCTGCTCAGAAGGAGACAAAATAATTGTGCCGCGGAACATTCACAAATCCGTGATGTCGGCAATTATTTTCTCCGGAGCCAAGCCTGTTTTCGTCTCACCTGTACAGGATGAGAATCTTGGGATAGACCACGGCATTACCACCAGCTCGCTGGAACGAGCATTAAGGCGCCATCCGGACGCCAAAGGAGTTCTAGTAATCAATCCAACGTATTTTGGCGTATGCGCTGACCTGCGTTCGATTGTTGACCTGGCCCACAGCTACGGGGTTCCCGTATTGGTGGACGAGGCACATGGAGTATTGATTCATTTTCATGAGGATCTTCCGGTATCAGCCATGCAGGCCGGTGCCGATATGGCGGCAACCAGCGTTCACAAGCTGGGCGGCTCCATGACGCAAAGCTCAGTGCTTAACGTGAATGCCAAAACCGGGCTGGTCAACCCGCAGCGGGTACAGACGATTCTCAGTATGCTTACAACAACTTCCACCTCATATATTTTGCTTGCGTCACTGGATACTTCCAGACGCAATCTGGCTCTGAACGGCCATGAAATGGCCGCAAGAACGATAGCCTTGTCCAATTATGCCCGGGAGGCCATCAACAACATCGACGGTCTGTACAGCTTTGGCAGAGAGATTCTTGGCACAGAGGCCACCTTTAATATTGATCCAACCAAGCTTAACATTCATGTCCGCCATTTGGGAATAACCGGTTATGAAACAGAAAACTGGTTGCGCCAAAAGTATAACATCGAAGTAGAACTAAGCGACATGTATAATATTCTTTGCCTGATTACGCCTGGTGATACCCAAGATTCCGTAGATAAGCTGCTTTCTGCCCTGCGGGTATTGTCAGCCATCCATTACAGCAAAGGTGAGATCTATGAGCTTAAGGTGCAGGTGCCGGAAATTCCACAGCTTGCCCTTATTCCAAGAGATGCCTTTTATGCGGATACTCAGGTTGTTCCGTTCCGCGAATCCGCAGGTTATATCATTGCGGAATTCATCTATGTTTATCCTCCGGGCATTCCGATTTTGCTCCCCGGTGAAATAATTACCCAGGATAACATTGATTATATCATCGACCATGTGGAAATCGGACTGCCGGTCAAAGGTCCGGAGGACCGCAGCATCAACTTTGTCAAGGTAGTCGTGGAAGCTGATCCGATCTCTTGATCGGCCGGCTTTCCGCAAAACATAGGCATTCATACAAAAACCCGATACTTTAGGTATCGGGTTTTTGCATGCAAGCCTCAGTGCTGAATCCATGCAACCTCAGGCTGTGCTACACTGAAATCTATTCTTGCTGGGCAAGCAGCTCGTTGTAAGCTTCTTCAACGGCTTTCCATTCAGCTTCATCTTCAATGTTGTAAAGCACCATTTCTTCATCTTCTTCTTCCATGCGCAGAATGATGCCATCCGCTTCAGGGTTTTCGCGTTCCAGCAACAGCGCGTATAATTTCTCGCCCACATCGAACGTTTCTACCAGCACCATTTCTACATCTTCGCCCTGCTCGTTCGTCAAGGTCAGCACAAACTCCTCGTGCTCATGGTCGTGATCATGTCCGCAACCGCATGCTTCACCATGTTCATGGCCATGCTCATGTTTGTGATCGCTCATTGAAATACCTCACTTTGAATTGAATTATCCTACATTTGGTATCGTAACACGTATGATAAGTTCAGGTCAATTTGAGGGAGGCGCAAAATACCTAATCTAGGGCAGTGATTACCTTCTCTGACACAAGTACGTAATCTACATTCTTGGAGGCTTTAATATAGAAGCCCACACGGTACTTCCCGGACTCTTTAAAATCATAGGTGAACTCCGAAGTGGAGAACCAGAAATCTTCTTTTTTCGAACCGCCCAGCTCCTGCGACTGAATGTCCTTCACATTTCCCGATGGATCGGTAATGGCTACTTTTACTGCTGCGATGCTATCTGTCAAGCTGTCCACCTGTGACAACACCTTAAATTTGAGTTTTCCGATATTCACGTTACCAAATACATCATCGCCCTTATACAGAATAATCTGTACATTCGGCTTAAGAATGGTCACTTTGCCTGAACCGTCCCAGTTCACGACGCCTCCAGCTTCCCTGGCCGGGATATAAGCCTTGCCATCAATCAAATAGCCGCCATCGGCCATTTCCTTCCCATTGCTCCATACCCTGATTTTCTGATTTACAGCGTCCGCGAACAATAATGAACTTCCCATCAGGGAAAATACAACTACGCACAGAGCAACTTTTTTCCACCTCATAAGCAGAGACCCTCCAAATAATTCATGCTGTTAATATATACTGCCATGGGTGACACAAGTTGCGCCGAAGTGAGATGAAAATTTCATTTCTGTCATCAAAATGTTACTATATTGAAAATATAACGTTAACCTGCTTTGGCAACAATTAGAACTGGAGGATTTTCGGTATGACAATACAACTGCAAATGTTAGGTACAGGCGATGCTTTTTCCAATAACTACTATAATAACAACGGGCTGCTGCTGGATGGCAACTTCTCGCTTCTCATAGACTGTGGTGCTACAGCCCCGCTCGCCATTCATCAATTAGGGAGATCGTTCCGTGAGGTGAACGCGACGCTAATCACACATATCCATAATGATCATGTCGGCGGACTGGAGGAGCTGGCACTGGAGTTGAAGCAAGATAATAACCGGAAGATGCAGCTGCTGTTGTCAGAAACACTGCTCAAACCGCTGTGGGATCACATCCGCAAGAGCGCTCACTCAAAGGAAGGCCGTGCAGATTCCCTCGAAGAACTGTTCAATGTAACTGCCCTGCGTCCAGGTGAGTCTTATACCCTTTCCCCGGAAATTACACTGCAATTGATTCGCACCCCGCATATTCGCGGCCGGGACAGCTACTCGCTGCTGCTGAATGACGATATCTTTTACAGCGCCGATATGACCTTCCAGCCTGAGCTGTTGATCAAACTTGTACGCAAGCATGGCGTCCGGAAGATTTTTCACGACTGTGAGCTCAGCGGATCGGGGCAGGTTCATACTACACTCCGGGAACTGATGTCTTTGCCTGATGATGTACGCAAGTTGATCTATTTAATGCATTACAGCGACCGGAAGCCTGAATTTGAGGGGATGACCGGTGGCATGGAGTTTCTTGTACAGCATGAGATATATGAGCTTTGAGGTTCAGTTTCGCGTATCTTTATTTTCCGCAGTTTATAACCTTGAAGCTGTAAAAAAGCCGGACAACAGTGTCAACTGACACTGCCTGTCCGGCTGTTCTTATCTATGCGGTTTTAGAACTGCGGCAGCTGATCCAGATTATTCGTGGGATCGCCATCCGCATCGCCACGGATGTATAGTTCGCCATCTCTGCCTTTGAACACATTCACTCCGGCTATACTTCCCGCTTGAACCTCCTGCAGCGCTTGCTGGTAGTCCAGCACACGACCTGAAGAGGTCTGGAACTTCATCAGGTCGCCGTCACCGTTTCTTTGGGCCGCTGTAAACCGTTCGCGTTCATTGTTCATCACTTAGGATCTACTCCTTCGCGCTTGGATTGGCCATTAGGCTCAACTCTAGCTTGCCCTGCTAACGAAAGAATATGTACTTTGAGGTTTACAGCGTTTTCTGCATTCTCACATGCAAAATACCCGCATCATAGAATGGCTCTGGAGAGATCACTTCATACCCCAGCTTGTTATAAAAGTCTTCCGCCTGGCATTGTCCATCAAGGATGGATGATTCGAGGCCCAGCTCACGGGCAAGCTCCTCCAGTGCCAACAGCAGGATACGCCCGTATCCCTTGCTGCGGTAGTCTTTGTCGACTGCTATACGCTGCATTTTCGCAGTGCCCGCTTTATAATAAATCAATCTTCCGGTAGCTACCGGGAGACCCTCATCCATCAGCAAGATATGATGCACATTGTCGCCGATTACATCATACTCATCAATTTCCTCTTCTTCCGGTACCTTTTGCTCTTCAACAAATACTTTTTTGCGGATGTCCAGTCCCATCTGGAGCTGTTCATCTGTCGTTACATGTACGATTTCCGCCGCCATACTTCCACAGGTCTCCTCTCTTTATATAAAAACGATAGTTGACCCATTATACAGAATTTTCATTACGCTGTGAAGAGCGCCATTATTCGACCGAATAGACCTCAGTGGAAATCGAGCGGTCGTATACATCCTCCAATACAGGCGATAAAGGGCTGTCTAAACCTTCAGGCTTTCCATCCAAGCCAGTCATGCTCTGGATCTCCACAACACTCGGCGCCTGATAGGACGAAGCACATCCAACTGCCGTCAGAAGCAGCATTAAACACACTACTGCTTTCCATATCTTAATTCTGCGCATCTTTTCCCTCCTATCGTCTTCTGCTCTACACAGCTTTGACGATTCGTGAGGTTATTAAACTGATCAGCGGTCTTTGTTGAATCCAGATTCAAAAACTGCATTTAACGCTTGACTTCTACCACGTTCCTCCCGTAAGATAACCATTAATTAGGATAACCACAAAAGCTAAGAAGAGAAAGAGTACCTTGGCCAATCTTTCACAGAGAGCTCCGGCCGCTGAAAAGGAGCAAAGAAAATCCAAGGGAATATGGTCTCTGAGCTGCGCATCGAACCCCTCCAGGAGGGTTGTAGGCTGCGCCGGAACCCGCATCCGTTATCGTGCTAGGGTATACCCGCGAACAGCGGACGTACCTGAAGAGGTGAATGCCGCAAGGCATTGATGAAGTTGGGTGGTAACACGTGAGCACAGGCTCTCGTCCCTTTTGGGGACGGGAGTCTTTTTTGTTGCCCAAAAATGCTCCCGGAGCGAGTTTTGTTCGATGGACAATCTGGGAGTAACGCTCACAAAACTTTAGCCTATGCTTCCGAAGCGAGTTTTGTTCGATGGACAATCTGGGAGTAACGCTCACAAAACTTTGATGGGAAAATAACGCGGACGGACGAAGTAACTTCAACGGGGTCTTGTCCAAACGAATCACTCCCTTGCGAGGTGAACGCTAAAAAAGGCAATAGGATGCCCGGGAGGCTTGGAATCTCCTTTTGAAAAGGGACTATACGGAGGGAGCCGGCTTCTGAACGGTATACCCGAGTCGTTGCAGCTGGCGGATTAGACGATCTTCGGAAGAAATCGGATTCCGCAAGAGTAAGAAGTCGGTGCCAAGCTCCCGGTAGGGTTCATTCGTTCTCAAGATGTGATAGGCGATGACAAGTAATTTATGGGCGAGGGCAACAATGGCTTTAGGTTTTCCCCGCCTGCGGGCAAGAGCCCAGAACTTTGCCCCTAAAAACGTTCGGGTTTTACTGGCAGCCCAAGCGGCTTCAACGAGTGCGCTGCGAAGTGCGGCGTTGCCTTTGAGGGTAGCTGAACTTTTTTTTTACCGGCGCTTTCGTTACTGCCTGGGCTAAGTCCAGCCCAGGAAGCCAGATGAGCAGCTGTCGGGAACACCGACATATCGATCCCGAGTTCCGCGACTAGAATCTTGGCGGTATGCGGACCGAGACCTGGAACGCTTTGAAGGTGCTGAAGTTTCGGAAGATGAGGAGCAAAGGCGATGTCCATCTCTGCCTCCAGTTCAGCAATAGAAGATTCCAGAAAGACCAGATGCTTCAAGGAATGGGAAATCATCTGGCGGTGGTGCTTGGTGACGCGACCGTTCAAGGCGGCGGTCAACTCTGGAAGTTTGGCCCGAAGCTTACCTTTGGCCAGATCGGCGACAACCTCAGGGTCGAGGACTTCACCGTCGACAATGGCTTGAAGCATAAGGCGTCCGGAAACGCCAAAGAGGTCGGAGACGAAACTGGAGAGCTTGATATTGGCATCCTCAAGAACCTTGTGAATGCGATTGCGTTCGGAGGCCTCATTACCTTGGAGCTTCTTGCGGTAACGCGTCAAGTCACGGAGGTTACGAATCTCTTGGGGGGGAACAAAGCTGCTGCGGATGAGGTCGCAACGGTGAAGCTGGGCGAGCCATTCGGCATCCTTGACGTCGGTCTTGCGTCCCTTGATATTCTTGACATGAGCCGCATTGGCGACGGTTAAGGAGCAGGAATCCTGGAGGACATTGAAGACAGGCTTCCAAAAGACGCCGGTGCTTTCCATGGCGACGTCGGTACAGCCTTCATGCTCCAGCCAATCGGCGAGAGAGAGTAAACCGGAGAGGACGGTAGGAAATTCGCGAATCTGTTTGGTGGGTTTGGTGTCTAAAGGTCCTTTGAGAATACAGGCGACAATCGTGGCTTGATGAACATCCAGGCCGGCACAGCATTGACGAATAGCGTCCAAAACAAAACATCCTTTCTTGGCAGGGCTACGGGCCGTCCGATCCAGTGAAATTTGATGGAGGTGCTCGGGGCAACAATACATTGTACTCGAAGACGGCCGTATTTCAATTTAGGAGTCGAGGTCGTACACACAATAAGTTTACCGACTTTACCTGTCCTGCTTAGTATCTGGTATGTACAGGATGCTTGTCGGTTAAACCTCAAACCTATTTTCATAACACATTGTGCCCGCAAGGGCATTAAAATTTAGGAGGAGATAAAATGTCCAATATCTTTATCGGAGGGGCGTGGCCTTACGCCAATGGCTCTCTGCATCTGGGAAGACTGGCAAGCATTCTGCCCGGTGACATTCTGGCCCGCTACCACCGGGCTAACGGTGATCGGGTGCTGTATGTGTCCGGCAGCGATTGCCATGGAACACCGGTTGCTGTCCAGGCAGCCAAAGAGGGCGTAACGCCGGGCGAATTCGCCGACCGCTATCATGAGGAATTTGTGGAGTGCTTCGGCAAGCTTGGTTTTACTTACGATTTATACACGCGGACAGATCAGGAAACCCACCACACGGTCGTTCGTGAGCTATTTCTTAAACTTCTGGACAACGGGCACTTGTACAAAAAGACAACGCTCCAGTGCTATTGCGAGCAGGATCAGCGGTTTCTTCCCGACCGGTACGTGGAGGGAACGTGTCCGGTCTGCGGGCAGCAGGCACGCGGCGATCAGTGCGATTACTGCTCCACCCTGCTCGACCCGTCCGATCTTCTGGACAGATCCTGTAAAATCTGCGGAACCCCTCCGGTGCTGCGGCCTACAGAGCATTACTATCTTTCTCTTTCAAGCTTTCAAAAGGAACTGGCAGACTATGCAGGATCATCTCAGGGATGGAGGGATAATGCCGTCCGGTTGACTCAGCGTTATCTGCAAGAGGGACTTCAAGACCGCGCGGCTACCCGTGATCTCGATTGGGGCGTGGATGTGCCGGTAGACGGATTTACCGGCAAAAAAATCTACGTATGGATCGAAGCGGTCAGCGGCTATCTGTCTGCCAGCAAGCAGTGGACCGCAGAGACTGGAAACCGCTGGGAGGATTTCTGGCTGGAGAATCGCGACAGCGTCGATGAGGATGGCCAGACAACTGCTTATTATGTGCATGGGAAAGACAACGTGCCTTTTCATAGTCTGATTTGGCCGGGTATACTATTGGGAGTGGGCGGACTGCATTTGCCTGACCGTCTGTTTGCCTGCGAATACATGACGCTGGAAGGGCAGAAATTCTCTACCAGCCGCAACTGGGCGGTCTGGGTACCGGATATTCTCAGCCGCTATCAGCCGGATTCAATCCGGTACTTCCTGATTGCGAACGGCCCCGAGAAACGTGATACCGACTTCTCTTGGAGGGAGTTCATCCACAGCCATAATGGCGAGCTGCTCGGCGCCTTCGGCAATTTTGTAAACCGCAGCCTGGCCTTCATAAATAAAGCCTTCGGGGGTTGTGTGCCGGACGGAGTACTGGAACCTAAGTGGAGAGCGAACTTCGACACCTTATACGCCGAAGCCGGCAGGCTGATCGAATCCGGGCGTTTTAAGGAGGCTCTGGAGTTTATCTTTGGTTATATTCGCCAAGCCAATAAATACTTTGATGAACAGAAACCCTGGCTGCAGATCAAGGAAGACCGCAACGCCTGCGGAGATACCCTCTACACCTGCGTACAGATCATTGCTAATCTGGCTAATCTGCTGAATCCGTTCATTCCTTTTTCCTGTGATGAACTCCGGACCTTCTTGTCCCTTGATGAGGCTGGATGGCAGCAGTCCTATGTTCCGGCAGGACAGACCATCAATGAACTGAAGCTGCTCTTCGAACGCATTGATACCGGACGGATTGAAGAGGAAACAGCGCGGCTGGAGAGCCAGATGCTAAGTAACTAATCCTTATAGATACTACTGCCATATGGCGGAGGATGAGATTATTATGTGGTAGGCAGCCTCCGCCTGTAAGTTCCGCTTATATTCGGGATGATATCAATTCTATTAAAGGTGAAACTATGAGAAAAACTCTAACTCTAGCTCCAATTTTATGTATATTGCTTTTTCTGCCTTCTTCTTCTTTTCTAATGAAGCATTCCTTTCGGAGCGCCGACTGGGGAATGAGCATTACCGAGGTTAGGGAAAGCGAAACGTTGGATTTTAAAGAGCTCGGCGATGGTGCTCTAAAGATTCTGCAATATAAATATCTTTCACCGGAATTTGACGATGCTTGGGTGTACTATTTGTTCCCGGAACAGCAGAATCACAAGTTAGGCGGCGCCGGTTACATCTATTATATTAAGGATCAAGAGGCCAGAGCAGCACTCGTCCGGAAACTGTCGGAGAAATACGCGGGCATCTACGGTGTAGGGAAGTATAGCAATGATGCCAATTTTCAGCGGTATTACTAGAATTTACCCGACAAGAGGCTGGTCATTTACAACGATTTCGGAGCAGAGGCGGCGGCTCAGTTCTACTATGATTATGAATTCATTGAAACTATCAATGCAGGAATACAATAACTGGTACCTTCTCTCGAAAAAAGCCGATTTTTCTATAGCCCGGTTGATATCGTAAGGCTGTAGAAAAAAACGGCTGTACTGCAAAAGACCACGGTATTCCTCATGCTTTCTCTAATTCTACCGGTTATCCAGGTTAATTCTGGCCCGGAAACCGCCCGCCGGCTGCAGCCCCCTTCGGTGAGATATTTTCGATTTGGGCAAGCTCTTCCGCCGACAGGGATACCTGAAGCGCTCCGAGGTTCTCCTTCACTCTATCCAGCCGCTTTGTCCCAGGGATCGGAACAACATTGTCGCCCTGTGCCAACAGCCAAGCCAGAGCAAGCTGTGAAGTCGTGCAGCCTTTTTGTACGGCCATCGCTTCAATCAGGGAGACGACTTCAAGGTTTTTAGCGAAATTCTCGCCCTGGAACCTTGGGTAGTGGCGGCGGTAATCATCCACGGGCAAATCGTCGAAGCTTCTGATCTGACCGGTCAGAAACCCGCGGCCCAGTGGACTGTAAGGCACAAATCCAATGCCCAGCTCCTTCAGCAGCGGCAAAATCTCATCCTCTACTTCTCTGCTCCACAGCGAGTATTCGGTCTCCACCGCAGTTATCGGGTGCACCGCATGTGCACGGCGGATCAACTCCACAGGAGCTTCCGACAAACCGATATAACGGATTTTCCCTTGCTTCACCAGATCAGCCAACGTTCCAACCGTCTCTTCAATAGGTGTATTCAGATCCATGCGGTGCTGATAGTACAGATCGATATAATCGACCCCGAGCTGGTACAGGCTGGCGTCTACTGATTTTTTAATGTATGCGGGATCTCCCTTGGGGCCTTGTGTATGCGTCACCCCGAATTTGGTCGCAATTACAGCCTTATCCCTGTGGCCTTTGAGCGCCCTGCCCAGCAGCTTCTCATTGCCTCCGAAACGCCCCAGCAGGTATTCCTCACCATAAAGATCTGCTGTATCAAAAAGTGTCACACCCAGCTCCAGCGATCCCCGGATCGTATCTACCGATTCTTCATTGTCCGGCATCATCATGGTGCCGAGGCCCAGAGCTGACACTTCCAGCCCTTCGTTTCCCAGTTTTCTTGTCAACATGTGTGGTTCCTCTTTTCTATAGATTAAAATAAATGAACATGCACTTTATTCTAATCAGCCCGAACAAAAGCAACCACAGTATGTTTATGCTAGTAAGATCATTACCAGGCTGTCAATCCTTAACCGGTGTATATACGCACACATGCAGATCGGGATGATCGGTTGGACTTGCAAAGGAATGAATGTCGTAGGCAACCGTCTTGTCATCACCAGCAGGAGTTTGGATGTAAACCCGGTTTACAGTTTTGAGCTGGATGTTGTGCAGCTTCCATATGTCCGCAAACTCCCTGCTCTCCACACACAACTGCTCGACGATATCCTGAAACCATGGATCTTCCGGATGCTTATCATAGTAGGTTCTGAACACGGCAACTGAATGCAGAGTGAACTCTTCCCAATTGATCATACGGCGGCGAAGCCCGGAATCCAGAAACAGCAGCCGGATCATCAACCGTTCAGAATCAGGTATTGCGTCAAAATCAATCAGCATCTTCGCTGCCTCTTCATTCCAGGCAAGAACCTCGGATCTTTCATTGCTGATGAAAGACGGATAGGGCAGCTGCCCGATGATTTCCCTCCACTGCGGATTAAGCGTTGTACTAATAGAAGAAACAGCAGCACGCTCATGGGGATTCCATAGCTCGAACAGATGTTGCTGCTCATCCGGCGTCAGCTGCAGCGCCCTCCCGATATTTTCGATGATATCTCTGGACGCAGTTACTTCTCTGCCCTGCTCCAGCCAGGTATAATAAGTTGCACTGACACCTGCCAGCATAGCAACCTCTTCCCTTCGGAGTCCCGGCGTTCTTCGTTGGCTATAGGATGCTTTAAGCCCTGCCTGTTCCGGCTGAAGCCGGTTTCGGCGCGATTTCAGATAATCGCCGAGCGTTTTGGCTTTACTATTCTCACTAAGCATACACAACCTCTTCTCACTGAATCATTACGATCCATTTTAGCTTAACATGTTCCATACTTAAACCTTTGTCCGTGCTTGCTGCACTCAAATATCCACTAGCAGCAACTTTCAGGGAGCTAAGGCGTCTATTTTAATGAAATTCCATTAATTGTTATCCATTAAAACGGATGTTCATCATTGAGCAAGCCTACGTCGTTACGTGTCCCACAGCGTCATAATAAAAAAAGTGCCCGAACAGTTATAAACGCGACTGCTGCGGACACACTTTTGTGCAACTTTTACTGAGCTAGAGCAATTTCCTGCAGCATTGCTGCAATGGCTTCAACGGAGCCGTTCCACAACTTCTCGCCAAGATCCCTATTGGCATGGGTTGGGTCACCTATAACGCCTGTTGTGGAATACTTGCCAAAATCCAGATTGGTATCATCCCATTCCGGCTCACTGCTGCCAGGATTAAAGATCTGCGCTTCCCTAATATCCTCAGGATGTTTATAAAGTCCCAGAGAAGTAGTGAAGCTGTCTGCATGACCACCCGGAATGTCGGGATCAGCATTCCTGCACCAGATCTCATGAAACGGATGATGGGGAATATCGACCTTGGCTTTTCCCTCATATTCCTGATTGAACCTTACTGCCACATTGCCCAGCAAGTGACCGCCGCAGCCGCGAAAAATAACCAGCTGTCTAAAGCCTTGGTCCACCAGGGAAGTCAGAACAGCGTATATTACATCTTCATACAGCTTCTGCGGAATATCGATAAAGCCGTATCCAAAGCTGCGGTGCTCCGGCGTAGGTCCAAAAGGAATTGTCGGTATCACCAGAGACTTGACTCCATATTTCAGTTTGGCCTGCTGCGCTGCTTCAATGGACAGCTCTGTGGCCAGCCATGTATCAAAATCAACGGTGGAGTGTGGACCCTGCTGCTCCGTACAGCCCGTCGGAATAATTGCCAGATAACCTTCCGCTGCTTTTTCTTTAATTTCCAAAAAGGTGAGCTTTCCGTATTCGACTGTCATTTGAATTTCCCCTTAGGTGTATATTAGTAAATAGTCGAAGCGAGGTGTTTGTTTATGCGCAGATTTTCATTGTGGCTGCCCCTCCTAAGTTTATGTCTTTGTCTCAGCGACCACCTTGGGAGCGCCCTTGCCAATGTGCTGCTGGTCGGCTGTAATCCTGTTATTGACGGACTTATATTCAGGGAACCCTTTAGTCACTGGTTGATGGATATCCTGATCCATACCCTTAACAAGAAACGAAGACAGCGCTTTAGCAACATTTGACCCTGAACGAGAAAAAAAGGCTAGCTGCAGCCATCGAAGTGAAGAATAGCAGGATTGCCACGCTGGTTCTATATCTTCCGTTTCAGCGAGACGGCAAACTCCGGTTTGGTCTCATAGGCCATGTAGGATACTCTCCCTGCAAAATCCAAATAAGCCTGATAACGCGTGCGGATCGCCGGGCTTGTGATCTTGTCCAACACAAGCTCCTTAGCCACCCAGCAGCTTTCCGACGTTTCCTCTGAAACGGCAAGTTCTCCGCCCACCGGCTTACATACATAATCCAGCATTACTTTCGTCGGAACATCGGTGATGCCGTCATACCATTTGTACATTCCGGTATTCGAATACACTCCGATCAGGTGAGAGACCTCGGTGTCTATTCCGCTTTCTTCCTTGATCTCCCGGATGAGCGCATCCATCAGATTCTCTCCGGCCTCCACTTGACCCCCAGGGAACACCCAGCCACCATGAAACGTTTTGACCAAAAGCACTTCTCCCTGCTCATTCTCCACGATCCCGCCGACAGCCACAATATGAGTTGGCATAGCCATGTTATTGACCTCCCATGATCTTTATAGTTGAATATTGCACTGCTCAGCAAATTCATTGACTTTGGATAGCAATGCAGGATAGATCATCGGATAGGTTAACTCTTCCGGCACCTCCGTGAACCCGCATATTTCTTCCATTTCATAAGCCGGCAATTGTCCGAACTTATTAACGGTGGCCAGGTAGAGCTTTCCGAAACTATCCGGCATTGACTCTCCGGTAACCGAATAAATACTTATTGGAAATAACGTATAGTCTTCCGCTCCTGTCTCTTCATACAGTTCTCTTGCAACTGCTTCATCAGGCGTTTCATTCTCATCAATATGTCCACCTGCAAATTCCCATGTGGTACGACCACTCTGCCGAGCTAATATCCACTGCTCATTATGCCTTACGATAATAACGACGTAGGTTAGATTTTCCTCCTTTATTCCCGTCTCGTGTATAGTAACTTTCATTCACAAGCATCTCCTTAGACGGCAAAACCGATAGAGTTTTGGTGGATTACCGGATGTGACGTTCCTATTATCTCTGGTTTTAACCTATGTATAGAATACCTTGATATTTCTTCCAACAGTTTCATCTATTATATAATAGAAGCATTCACACGTCCGCCGGCAAAAGAATCACTCACCACCGTCTTCTCCCCGCTTCTCCTCACCCTTGCCCTGAGCGTTCAATTGCGCCCATATCTCCCGGGTCAAATGTTCGCCTTTATAATAGTCCACCCTATCCTCCGTTTCATACAGCTCTTCATACGGCAAAATATTGATTTTCCCGGAGTCAGGGTATTCCGCAACATCCAACCCGTTATTCGTCCGTAAATCGAGATAGCGGCAAGGTGTCTCCGTATGATTGAACAGCTGATGCGCACCTGATGGACCGGTTTCGAAAAATATCGTATCGCCCTCATGGACTTCCTGTAACCCGTCGGGAGTTCTTAACATAGCACTGCCCGCCAAAATCACAAACAGCTCTTCAGCATTTCTATGAAAGTGATACGGATACGAGTACTTGCCCGGGTCCAATGACCGGATATCAAAAATCAAATGCTTCGAACCTACCACCCCCGCCAGCTTCTCGCTGGTGTGCCAAGCAAATTCCGGAACCGGAGACTGCCTTTGTTTAAAAGAGATGTTGTGTTCATTGAAAATGGTCGCCATGGAATCACTCCCTACGCAAAAGTTAATTTAATCCGAGCATAGAGACTATGGAACAAGTTGTAAGTGAGTAAATTCACCGTGAAAAAAACATTGCCATCTCCTCACATCCTGTGGTATTATAAATTTCGTTGCAGGACGGTAGCTCAGCGGGAGAGCACTATCTTGACAGGGTAGGGGTCATGGGTTCGAACCCCATCCGTCCTATAGATTCAATTGTAGCAAGGGTTTGAAGCATATTCTTCCCTTATCTATAATTAGTGGTCACACTGTGACACGTTTATAACTGAAGAAGCCATCATCTTTAAGGACACAATTCCTTTAAGGTGGTGGCTTTTCGCATGTTAATGAAGTTTGCATTATCTGAGTTTAAATCTGACCGCGAATATCGCAATGTATCTGATCGTACCCTTGCCGCTTATATGGCTGAAATGGGAAAGTTTCATGAGTACTGTATCAATAATGAAATTATTAATGTCGAAGACTGTACAGCATCCCTCGTTAAGCAATATCTCCTTGCTGCTAAGGAAAAAGGCAATAATCCCACGACTATAAACACCAAGTTGCATATCCTCAAGATATTTTTTAATTACTTTGAATCTGAAATGGAACTCTTCACCCCTAAAACTAATCCTACAAAACGAATTACCTTTGCAAAAGAGAACGTGAAAATTGAAGTTTTTACAGACGAACAACTCAAGCAGATGCTTCGGTTTTATCAGAAATTGAAATTCCGTGATAAATCCCTTTACTCCTATCGTGACTACTTTCTAATCATCTTCCTAATCGGTTCTGCCTGTCGTTTAGGCGAAACTGTAAATTTGAGGTGGTCAGATGTTGATCTTACAAATCAAATCATCACTGTTAATGGCAAAAAGAAAGTTGCCAGCAGCATTCCAATGACGGACAAATTAAAGCGTGAATTTGTTGAATACCGGATGTTTGCGGAAAAGTACTTCCCTTCTCTCCCTGAGTATGTTTTTACAGACAGAGACGGAAAGCAACTTACTGATAATGCTTTAAAAATGGTATTCAAACATCTTAAAGCAATCATGAACTTCAAAAATGTGAGATTATCTGCCCATACATTCAGACATACAGCAGCCCACCGCATGATTGTTTCAGGTTGTGATATCGGAACTGTGCAAAAAATCCTCAGACATACCAATGTTTCTATGACCCTTCGGTATTTTGCTCTTTGGGGAACTGCTCTGGCTGAACAAAATGAGAAATACAATCCATTAAACTCCATTGATATATAAATAGTTGATAATAGCGACATCATTCGACACAGCAACATATCACCATATTTATATCAAGACTGTAAGTTTACTTTTTTTAGTAATATGCTTTGTTAAGCAAATAACTTATTAGGGAGAGATTTAACATGACAACTACATTGAAGCCAGCCAAGGAAATTACAATTGAGTACATTATGGGTATGACTGACACGCCTAAAACTGCTGGTGGCGTATTTAACAAACTTCAATCTTTGATTGTCACCCAGAAAGATCGTCAAGAGTTCGTTACACGCTGGATCAATGGCTATAAAGGTAATCTTAAAAGTACAACTGCCATTTTTAAACTTGCTGAAGAGATTGGTTCTTATCACTACTCTGAAATCAATTCGTAGTCTCAATTTCTTATGAATTTATAATGATTTAGAGTGTATCAATGGATATGAGGGTGTTAAAAGCACCTTCCTATCCTACCTTACAAAACCTTATATTATTTATTACGGAGGAGTCCAAATATGAAAGCAACTGTTACCCTTACACAATCGGAAGAATATGCAAAGTTCATGCGGATCATGTCTAATAAATTTGATATTCCTAACATCACACTAGGTAAAATGTACCCGATCAAATGGGGAAAGCAATTTGAGAATGGCGAAGATGAAATGTACCTCGTAGACGATGCAGGAAATAATGTCTTTGAAATCAGTTCGCTCTGCAAGATTAGTATGTATGCTCTTTAAATGAGATACGTTACAATTGAAACCGTTACTTTTTAGGATTTTTCTATTTCTCCAATCATATCAAGGGGTTTTCGTCCTAAATCTAAAACACCTAATAAGGGATAGTAAGGATTGAATTTTTAAGACATTCTAAACATTTTCGTTATACGTTGATTTTTCGCTGTATAACACACCTCAATTCTTACTATCCAATTTTGGGAAGTCAATAAAATCAACGTAAATTGCAAAAAGTTACAAAAATGAAATGGTGTTTAAGGGAAGCATGACAATTTAGGAAAATAGAACATACCCTATTTTATATTGACATCGCAAAGCATTGATATACCAGCATTTTTTAGATAATAAACAAATATAGATAATCGTCTTTAAGGGACAGCAGATAAAGCGAGAAAATGAAAACACTCAAATCAGCCATATGATTGTTGTGTTATTTGTGTTGATGATATTTTTTATATAGTGAAGACTGTAGTCGCGGTTTCATCTTGAAACTGCGTTATGGTTAGTAAGGTTCAAAACGAACCTGAGAAAATAACCACCAGCCAACACATACTTTTAACCCCTGTAAATACTGGCTAATATATTTGTGAAAGAATTTTTATATAGTGATACTAAGGTGAAGTTCATCGTGAACGTCAGCATGACCGCCGCAAAAAAGTAGAAATTTAGAAATCGAATGCTAGCGCTTTAGAAACTCACGATTTTCCTATGTATTTCCAACTCCATTTTACCAACTTGAATTTTTTATATAGTGAAATAAGATGATAAATTGAAATGTCCAAGTTTAGGATGGTATTTATCAGGGTGGAAGCGTGGACAGTTATCGGTATTTATCAGTACAGGATACCGTGTATGTTTAGGAAATGAAACTTTACCATTTAGAAACCCTTGATTCACCTATATTTTATAAGGGCTTTCAGCATGTCGAGTCTATTTTATATATATGGTAGAGAGAATAAATAAATCTGTGGACACTTTTGGATTCGATTCACATGGTTTAGAAACCCCTTTAAACTCCGCATATCATAAGGGGAAAACAGCCAAAAGTTAAAAACCCTAATAAGGAGAATATAGCGAAAAAATTCATGTGAAGTTTTAGGAATTAAAAACTCGACGTTTAGAACCCTTTAAAACTCTAGCGTTTATATGGCTCATTGATGGGTCGAGTCTATTTATTATTTATGGATAAGAAATCCGACATTTAGGAATCTAATCCTCGATGTTTAGAAACACGCTTAAACTCTACTGTTTATGCGGCTGAATTGACTAAATTTCAAAAACGCTAATATGAGATATAAAGCATTAATATTTAGGGTTTGCATTAAACAGTGGACACTCCCCCGCTATCCTCATTTAAGTTTTAATATGACCTCGTAAAACAATAGTTTTATCAAGTCGTATTTAGCCATTTTCCATCAAAAACGCCACACTTTTATTTTTTGAGCACCAAAAAACCCTTGGTATCATTGGATAATTTGAATAGGTCAAAGGTCACCATATGATAGGGGTCACAATATAAAACGGGTACTTTTAGAAAACATCAAAAAACCATTGCCCACACTGGACTTTTTAACCAATTATTGAAAAGCCTAATAAGGAATAGTTAGCGAAGAAAAATAGAGCGGTATTTATCAGTATGGGAGACATATATAACCATGTAATCAAAACAACGGAAACGAGAAAGAGTTTAAACCAGCATAAACCCTTATATAATAAGAGTTTTTATTAATTCATCAAAAAAATTAGATATGTGTTTTAGGGGGATACATATTATTGAAAAAACTCAGACGCTAAAAGCCATATACAATATAGGTTTTTTGGTTGAAGAATACTCAAATTTTCATTGAGTCCATGTTTGAACATGGGTTGAATGAAGGATTGGTTATCCTTCGTAACAACTTCATATCCTCTCTTTACAGATAGAGTGACGCGCTTGATTCTCAGCACGTCTCTTTTTTTTGTAAAAAAATTTACTGAGGATATGCCCAAATCAAGTAAGAGAGGATGAAAAGAATGGAATTTACGCCGGAACAACAAGCACACATCGACCAGATGTTAGCAGACATGAAGACAACTTGGGAAACTGAGGTACTTACTCCGCTAACCACTGAACGTGATGAGTTGCTGCAATTTAAACCTGTTGATAAGACAGATGCTGAGAAAGCGCTGGAACAACGTGAACAGGAATTGTTTAAAAAGGAAATCGGTATTGAGTTGAAAGCAAATAAACTCGATGATTTTGCTGAATTTCTGAATGTTAGCAACGCTGATGAATTGAAAGCCAAGATTACACAACTGTCCAAGATTCTCGATGCTCGTAAAATCAACAATGGTTATGTCCCTGACACTCACAAACAAACAACGGCCTATGATCAAGCAGCCGCTAACAATGATGTAAATGGCATGATCGGTGCAAAATTAGCAAAACTGTTCAACTAAAACAAAACTAAAATTAGAAAAGGATGATTATTAATGTTTAAAACTTCGAATCTTACTGCTGGAGAAAAAATTAGTTTGGTCAATGAAATTACAAAAATCGGTATCCAGGACACTCCTCTGACTTCCCTGTTGATGGCTAAAGGTCTTGTAGGCAAAGCAAATGGTACTGTTCAGACATGGAGAGAAAAGTCACTTGATACTACTGAAGACATCAGTGTTATTGAAGGTAATGAATCCCCTGTGTTCTATGAATCTGGTCGCGCTGAACTGAATAACATTCTTGAAATCTTCCAGAAGGGTGTATCCATTAGTGGAACAGCAAATGCAATTAATGTAACTGGTCAAGGCAACGTCTTCTCCGGTGAAGTTGCTGACCGATTGCTTGAAGTTAAAGTAGCAATGGAGAAAGCAATCACTTCTGGCACTCGTAATGATGGCTCCCTGACTCCTTTCATCCGTAAGATGGACGGTATTGAGAAGTGGGCGCATGCTTCTAATGTACTGACTGGTGCTACAACTGGCGTAATTACCGAAGATGAAATCAAAGCAACGGTTAAAAAGTTGTGGACTCAGGGTAATCAATCCGGTCAATACTTCGCACTGGTTAACGCTGATCTGAAAGAACAAGTAGATGCTCTGTACAAGGATAAATACAGTTATATTGCACAGCAAAATGTCTTCGGTTTGATTGTAGACATTGTGAGAACCAATTACGGTTCGGTTAACTTTGTTCTGTCCCGTCATGCAGCCGCTAACAAGATGACAATCTTTGATGCTGGTGCTCTTGGCCTTGACTACTTGCGTCAACCAGAGTTTGAAGCACTCGCCAAGACGGGCGATAGTGTTCGTGGTTTGGTTACTGCTGAAGCAACATTGCGCGTAAATTCGAAGAAGGCCGTTGCACAATACACGTTGAAAGCCTAATACATAATCCTATCGGGGATGGTGGGTTATACTCACTGTCCTCTTTATTTCATAAAAAAATTTAGGGAGATAACTATAATGAATGATCGAATGGAGTGGAAAATCAAAAGGATTCAGCAGCAAATTAAGCAAAACATCGTTGCAGCACATTTAGGATGTTCCAGCACTCTCATATCTCTATATGAGAACAACAAAGGCGAAATGTCAGAATACAGAATCAAGCAATATAAGCAATTTATCAGCAATAACCAAAATATAACGAGGTAGGTGTAAAAATGGATCGACTATTTATTTAACTCCCTTTGTGACTGTGATTGGCTACTGTAAAAGGTAAATCTAAACCAATCGTCATTACATAGGGAGCGCCAAAGTAAGAGTTAGGTGATTCTTTATCCATCTAACAATGCAAAAACAACTCAGAGACAAATTTCCACAATGGTGTAAGGATTCAAAACAAGGCAAATACAATTTATGTATGTCTGATGATTTGGATTCCCTCTTCTCTTGCGCTATTTTAAATCAATTATTCGGCTATGAAGTCAAATACTTTTATGATTTTAATTCAATTTATTCCACAGATCACATACATAAACCTACAGTATGCGTTGATATTGCCGTTGAACAAGGAATGACATGGGATAATCATGTAGTTAAAATAATGCCAGATGACAAAGTGAATCCTGATTCAGCCAACATAAACGCCATCAATGGTATCAACCGCAGAAACTATTTTAACAAATATGCAGGTTCCACCCTTTTACAAATCATATCCTATTACAATTTCCCCATTCCTCAGAGTAGAGAAGCCCGTTTAATCCTCCTAGCCATTGATTCTAGTTACATGGGACATTACAGCAAGGATTTTAAAGCAACTCACAGCCGCTATATGAAAGAGTTAGAATTAAATGAACTAATAGACGTATTGGAGCAAGAAACGTCTACACAGGCTTACTATGATGTTAAGCGTAAGTATAATTTAAACGGCAAGATTCTTGTTAACAACGGACATTTAGAAACAACAATTGACCTTGCAGCCATGCAAGGCTTATTTGACGTTGACCTGAAATTGTCAGAAGAAAGTTTTAAAAAAAGTTATGCGTTTGAAGATCGTGGCAGACATTCGTCCATCGGGATTTCAAAGCCCAATGTATTCAGTTTTGCTTTAACAGGGAGAAATGAATTCAAATATACTACAGCAGGACATAAAGTAGTTTGACTTAATTGGTGAGGAGTTTGCATTATGCGAAGTCCTCTCCTTCTATTCACATAACCAAAGGAGATAAACATGTATGGAAAATATAACCTTCTTCTATTGCTATGATAAACGGCTGAAGAATCTATTACTAAACAATGGACAAAATTACACATGTACAGGATTGCATCAACAAACATTAAATCAATTTTGGCAGTTTCAACTCACTCCAGAAATTGAGCGGATCATAAGTGAACACAACAACAAAATTAAAACTAAATAATGATTGGTTTTAAAAATTTGACAAAACGAAACTCGAAAACCCTTGTTATATAAGGAATAAATACATATATTTTGACAAAACAGTAAAAAGGGTACATACTTATTTCAATTAGTTTGACAAAACACCAAAAAGGGTACACATTATCAAAATAAAAGTTTGACAAAATGTTCCCAAATCGGATATATGGTGTTCAGGTGAAAATGCGTCAAAAAAACCTTATTATATATAGGTTATTTGTATTACTTTAATAAATAGTCATTTGACAAAACCGAAAAAAGGGTGCATCAATCACATCAAAAGGTATGACAAAAAGGTCTTAAAACGGATATATTATTAATACATAATGAGTTAGATGTTAATATAATAATATTTCCTATGCGAACGCTGACGCTTATCTATAGTCGTTAATGATTTAACTTCGTTTAAAGATTAAAACCTAAGTTCAAGGTCAAAAGAAAAGAGTTCTTGAACAAGGTTAAAGTTATGTTTTGTATTATTCAATTTATATTTTACTATTAGTCAGGAGATGTTTTAATGAATTTTGTAGACAGTCATATTAAGGTTAAATCTAATTGGTTTGATAAAGGAAATATATTTAACAAGGTTGGAGCAGATGCTTTCCTACTCTATCTTACATTGTATAGATATCATATCTATAATCAACAACAATGTACATTTGCAACCAGTTTGAAAATGTTGAAGAAGGAAACTGGCTTTACAATGGATGATACGAAACAATTGTTTAAAACCCTTATCCGTTACAAGATTATCAAGTGTGATGTTACTAGATGGGATAGACATAGTGACGATGGGTTTATGATTGTTACAGCGCTTGATTTACCTAATACAAAAAGGGAAAAAGGCAGCAAGGGTAATGAATATGATGCTCCTATTACTGACGATGATAATTACATAAGCATTGATATGAAGATGATTCAATACTACTTAAATAATGGTTTAGGATGCTCAGAGATTGCCCTGTAT